>SKKO01000190.1 GCA_007123715.1 Balneolaceae bacterium
TAAAGAGTTTAAAACCTATATGGGTAATATAGTGGCAGCCATGGTTTCCGGCTCGGAAATTACATCCCTGAGTAAAATGGAGAGCATAAAATCGATCGAAATGGATGGGGAAGTGACAGCTTGGTAACCAATTTCAGGGTCATTTTTACCCATGAAGCGATTTAGGAGTGGTTGAAAACAGGTATTATTCCGGGGCATGAATTGTATGTTTAAAAATGGATGTCTGATAATTTGATTTTGACCCTCATCATAAAAATCTCCCTTTTTCTCATGATTATTGAAACAAAACAATTTTAATCCCGAAAAGGTGTTAAAATAAAATTGACGGTTTTATTTTGATACGCCGCCATTTTTTTGAACACAAAAAAAGCTTTCCTATGAAATCTATTACATCTGTCCTCTTGTTTTCGGGTATATTTGTGCTAATGAGCTGTGCAACAACCAGTTCCACATCGTCAGAAAATCGGCCAAACAGGTCAGGTTCTCAGGTAATTGTTGATAATCCCAGCCTGGGCCTGGATGTTTACATCAACCGGCTGAATGGAGTGCGTGTGCAGGGAACCGGGCAAAATGCAGTGGTAATCGTGCGAGGAGCCTCATCAACCACGATCATGTCTGATCCCCGTCCGCTTTTTATTGTGGATGGCGTTAATATGGGCAGGGATTTTTCCAGAATTTACCGCGCAGTGGATATGAATAAAGTATCCACGATCGGGGTTATACAGTCGTCACGAGCCACCATTTTGTATGGCCACGAAGGGAGCAACGGCGCCATTGAAATCCGCACTGAAATATAGGTTAGCACGGCAGGCAGCGTTCGTTACTCCGGGATAAAGCTTAATGTAACCGGCAATCCCTCACCGGGAGCCATGATGAGATTGTCTGCAATCACATTCAAATCTACCCTGCTATAGGAATCGGGATTATCCGTATAAATCCTGATGGTAGTCTGTTTGCCGGCCGGCAGAAGTTTTGTTTCAAAGAAAGTGAGCGCCGCATCATTGTTTTCAGCACGGCTAAGTTCAAAGGGCACATCCGTTGGATTGTTGATGATAACCTGGAATCCGTTTTCTGTTCTTCTTACAGATTCAATGCTGATGGAATTGTGAAAAATCGCATCCAGGAAATCGCGGTGGCCAATTAGCTTATTATCGAAAAATGCCATGGTTCTGCGGGCGAATAGTGCCTCTTTGATGCTATCCAGGCTCCGTTCTTTTGCAAAAATGATTGTCATGGTTCTTTTTTCGCCTTCATGGATGGCGTACGACATACCAACCGGCCCGTGGATATCGGTATTGGCAATAATGGCAAGATTTTTTTCGAGTGCCCATTGATGCGCCACAGGATTATAATTTCTCCCGTTTACCACTTCAATGCCGTGCATCATATCGTTTTCATGCAGCCAGGAATGCTCTTCCCACCATAATGTAGTTGTTTCGGGATAGCTGAAACTCGCGGGGTGATTCCAGAAAATAAACGCCCCCTGTTCCCGTGCAGCCTGAAATGCCTCTTTCCACTGCGGGTGGGGAGTATTCACTTTATTCGCGTCGGTAAGAAAAATGGCATTATGATGGCCGGGAGGCATGGTTCGTGAAATTTCAACACCATTCAGTGCAACCACATCCCTTCTTACAGCCACTTCATTCGCAATTTCAAAAGGCCGGTTGCGATCCGGGGAAAAGCCGCCCTCCCTGTCAACCTCCAGGTCATCGCCAAATACACTCTTCAACCTGAAGAGGTTCGTGCTCTCAACATGATCGGTAATGGCTATGATGTCGATTCCTTCGCGCCAGGCTTCTTCAATCCGGATTGTAGGCCATACATGTCCGTCAGAAAATACGGTATGAGTGTGAAGGTCGCCAGTAAGTGTTTTAAATCCCAAAACGTCCGGAATGTTGATTGCAGGCCGATCCTGTGCGATGCCCGGGCTGCACATCATGAGAAAAAAAGCTAAAAAAACAGTGCCAAATCGGTTCATTATTTATTCTGTGTATTCTGATTGAGGTTTGGATGGGATCGTATAAACATCAGTTCTTAAAATGTGCGTATGGCACGTACCATATGGTTCATGTCTTTATGGCCGTGCCCTTGGTTTCCGCTACCGTAGAACCGCCTGAACCATGCGCTCCAGCTCCCGCTGCCTTCGCTGGAACTCCAATAGTCAGCATCCGAAAAACCGCCAATCTGTTCCCGGTTGTCATAGAGGATGTTCAATTCATCTTTGCTTGGCAGGTACCAGTCGTTATAACCGTTTAATTCCAGCTCGTAGGCTACTTTGGCTGCAACGGTTCCGTTATTGTACCGGCACTGTTTCCGGCTGTTGAAGTAGTCATCAAACCGTGTGTTATGAAATTCCACAATGGCAATGGTATTGGCCAATCCGGTTCCCAGGCCCATTTCCGTATTGTTGACAGGGTTGAACTTCAGGCAGCCCCATTCAGCCCTGCCGTGGTCTTCGGGGGCCACAATCAGGCCATGCACTTCACCCTCCACATACCCCTGGTCACCCGGGCCGAATATATAAGCCACGATTCCACCGCCATAGATGTCTCCGATCGTTAAATTTTGTACATCATCTGGTTCATCCGTAACGGTTGAATGAATGAAGTTTTCCTGTGAAAGGTTCATACCTATTAGCAGTGCCGGAGTAAGAAGAATCAGAAGCCAATGATGTGAAAATTTCATGTTAAATGTTGACTTTCAGAGGTTTACGTTAAATGAGAAACGGAAATGTGATCTTTGTTAAACCGGTTTATTCCGTGAACGGTATATAGTGAACTTTTACAATACATGTGACAGTTTACAAAGCCGGAACCCCTAAAAAAAACATCATTTTTTAGTCAATAAATATTTTGTTAACTGAAGATTTAAATCTTCAGATTGTGTTCAGCTGTAAGAGTACATTTTCTAAATAATATAAATGAACAGATACATCAGCCATGAAAATGATATGTGAAGCATATAATAAAAGGTATTATTTTGATTTGTCTGGGTTAATGGATGCGGGATCCCTGGTTCAGCCTTATTCAGACATCAACAACCTGCATGCAACATACAGTACGAATTTCGTATCATGCACGCTTCACTCTGAACCGATGCAAATCAATACAGAACCTGAAAAATCAGCCCGGTAGAAAATAATTGGATGCAACAACCTGATGTATAAAACCACAACCCTTTTTACCGGGCTTTTGATGGCGGTGCTAAGCACTCTGGCCGGCTGTACGGATTCTGCGTTGACGGGTAACCGCTCACCCGGTGAAACGGGGATTACTCCAGATCCGGTTCATCTCATGGTTTTTGGCGGCAGTGAAGTGGATGGGGTTACGGATATGATCAGCACAAAAAACGGCGGGTTCCTGGTAGCAGGGTACAGCTCATCCAGAGATGGTGATTTTGCGGGATTAAACAAGGGTGGATTTGATGCGTTTGTGATGAAATTCAATGCTTTGGGACAAATGGAATGGAACAGGACGTTCGGCGGAACCCGGAATGAATATGCGCTTTCTATTGCGGAAACCAGCGACGGAGGTTATGTGCTGACGGGATATACCCACTCTATTGACGGAGATTTTTTACGTGAAAAGAGCGGCCCGCTGGATCTTTTTGTCATCAAATTGACAGAGGCAGGTTTCGTGGAATGGGCAGAAGCCTTTTATGGCAATTCGCTGGATTACAGCTCATCCATCACCGAAACAAGGGATGGCGGATACGCAATTACCGGCGGCACGAGTTCATCTGATGGTATTTTTGAAGGTTTCTCAGGAGCATCTGTGGGTTTTCTGCTGAAAGTTGACAGCAAGGGACAAAAAGAGTGGATTGAAAAAATAGGCGGAACGGGCGGATATGATACCGGGAGCGCGGTAGCAAGCGTAAGCAGTGGTTATATACTTACCGGTTCAACACAATCGTTCAATTCGGCGAATCCGCAGATGAATAAATACGGCGTATTTGTGTCGAAGTATAATTCCGATTTTGAATACGATTGGACGCGTGTCTATGAAGACCTTACACCTGAGAACTTCAACATTACCCAAATTTCGGAAAACGGGGAAGGGTACCTGTTTAGCGGCTGGACCCTGAACGGATCAGGCGCCCGCGATGTGGTGATCTCCTCCATCGATTTTTTTGGTGAAAGGAACTGGATCAGAACCTTTGGCGGCAGCAACTGGGACAGGAGCTTTGCCTTTACCCAGACAGAATACGGCGACATTATTCTAACCGGCCTGTTCAGTTCTGGGGACGGAGATTTTACCGGGATGAACAGGGGAGGGCAGGATATTTTTGTGAAAAAACTGGACTCGTCCGGAAACCGCATCTGGATGAAAAGCTTTGGCGGAACCGGCAACGAAAGCGGTCAGGCCATCATCAAAACCGATGACGGCGGCTATATCCTGGCAGGAAATGCCAGCTCTGCAAACGGTGATTTCAGCGGAATAAAAAACAGTTTCGGAATAGACATCTTTCTCATGAAACTAGGCCCGGACGGTGAGCGCGGGCGGTTTAACTAAGCAGGTTTTTGGTGATTCACATAAAGTCATCTGACGAGTTTCTTCGGAAAATGTACTATAAAAAAATAAGGTTAGGATTTCCGAACGACTCGTCTGATGACTTCTCTGAGCCAATCCGGTGGGTGTACCGCGAAGGGCGCGGAGAAACGCCCAAATAACAGACGAACAGACGAACGGAATAACCGATTAACAGAATAAGTGAAGGTAATTTTTTGACCTTTTTTAATGTAAGCCTTGAAGGGAGTGAATTAATTTGAATGAAAACCTTAAATAGATCCCACCGGGTAGAGCGTAGGAAAATAGTATCCCACCACCTTCGATGGAACATGAAATTGTAATGGTGCTCTGTGGCTTGCCGATTTGATCAGTTCTTCACTTTCAAGCTGACTTGTCAAATCCCTGGCAGTTCGCTCTCCCAAACCAGAAATCCTTTTAACTTCGCCACGGGCTATTTCACCCCTCATCATAATTTCTGCCAATACATATTTCGCTTCTGTTCGTAATGGTTCTTCATTTGGAATCATATTTTCTGATCGCAGACTCACATATCCCATTATGCGCTCACGAAGTTTTTCAAGGTGTAATAACTCTCTCATAAATGAGATTTGATCATCAGCCACATCAAAATAAAA
>SKKO01000102.1 GCA_007123715.1 Balneolaceae bacterium
CAGAGCGCAAAACATTCAAATGGTCATGGCGCACGTGTTCCGCCTGTGCCGGTGAGATTAGTACCTGTTTTGCACATCCTTTTTCACCGTTCATGTTTCCGGCTTCCGGGACACAAGCCTGGCAGGGACAGGCGGGTTGTGACCAATTGAACCCGTATAAATTCTTAAAAAAAATCATTTTTATATATTTATGCTATTTAAAACACTGTTCTGCTTGCAAACGCACGGCTGAGTGTTACTTCATCAATAAATTCAAGCTCCGTACCCATGGGGATGCCGTAGGCAATCCGGGTTATTTTCACATCATAATTTTGTAGCAGTTTATTGATGTAGTAAGCCGTTGCCTCTCCTTCGGCATCTGGATTCAACGCGAGAATGACTTCGGTTATTTCTTCTTCACTGTCTGCAATCCTTTGCAGCAATTCACGAATTCTGAGATTATCCGGGCCGATGTTGTCGAGTGGAGAGATGGTTCCGCCCAGTACATGGTAACGTCCCCTGAACTCGTTCGTTTTTTCTATGATATATACATCCTGGAACTCTTCAACCACGCAGACGATACCATTTTTCCTTTTAAAATTTGTGCAAATGGAACAAGGGTCAGAATCGGTTATGGTTCCGCATACCGAACATCTTGAAACTGATTTTTTAAGCTGAAGCAGAGAATCAGCGAGTGTGGCGACGCGCTCATCGGATTGTTTGAGCAGGTAGATGGCTATCCGGCGGGCAGATTTACGCCCTGTACCAGGTAACTTAGCCAATTCTTCAATGGCACGTTCAAGGGCTTCGGAGGTTATTTGCATTTGTAAAATTATGAATGTTGAATGATGAATTCTGAATGAATTAAACATTCAACCTTCTTCATGAATAAAATTAACTTTCACACTACTGTTGTTACCGCATCATAAACAGAGTTTAAAATAAACTCTAAAGTTATACTTTTATCTGTATGTTGCATCTATACTTAGAGATCTTGGCGGGTAATACACTACAGCCCGAACTTACTCAAATCCATACCCGGCAGACCGCCACCCGGCATAAGGTCTTTATAAACTTCCTGCATTTTTTCCTTTGCTGCATCCTCCGCTTTTTCGAGTGCTTTATTTACACCTGCTACAACAAGGTCTTCGATCATCTCTTTATCATCAGGGTCAATTACGTCATTATCCAGCTCAATGCTGATAATCTGTCGTTTTCCGTTCGCTTTAACCCTTACCATTCCTCCGCCTGCTTCGGCCTCTACTATAATCTCTGACAGTCGATCCTGTGCTTCTTTCATTTTTGCCTGCATATCGGATATTTTACCGAACATGTCGGCCATATTAAATTGATTCATTGTTTTCGTATTTCTTGTATGTTATTAAAATTAGGCTCTTTTTTGACTCGTAAGGGTTACGGAGTGTATGCTCTGACCGGAGACGGTTCATATTAAATAAGACCCGTTTATTTCCATAAATATTTATAAATATTCAAGCTCAGCTCCAAAAAGTTCTACAATTGTTTTAAGATGCGGATCTTTTTTCTGCAATTCTCTGAACTGTTCATAAGGGCTTAAAGATTCAGCCGAAACTAAACTCTCTCTTTCCACAACACAATTCAGGCGAATATGAATTCCTATTGTTTCTTTAAGAAGTGAAGAAAGCAGGTTTTTGTTCTCTTCAATAAGATTCAGGGCAAACATATTGTTCACCGAAATCGTTAATTCACTTCCCTTCAGTTTTTTCAGTTTAACATTTTCAAGCTGATGAAACAGTGTTTTTGTACTATTTTTCTTTGTAAAATCTAAAAATCCGGGCCATTTGTCTTCAATATCATCGAGCCCTTTCAGCAGTTTCACTTCGCGTGTCACAACTGCTTCTTCGCTTTTCTCTATTGCATGATTGCCATTATTTGAACTGATTCCCTTTGCGAATCCAAGACTTGGCTTACCCGTCAAAAGTTCATCAAAATTATCGTCTTCATCTTCACTGCTCTGTACCGTCTTTTGGACTACAGGCAAACCAGGCTTCACATTTATATCCTGCTTTTTGCCGGTTTCCGATACAATTTCGGGCTGGGGCCGGTTTTTTTCAGTGGCTTTTTTTTCGGATAAAACCGGCGCGGAAACCGAATCTTCGCTTAAACTTCCGGTTTCCCGGTTACTAAAGTTTTTTTTTAACTGATTCAGCCCATCAACCAGCTCTGCCAGTTCCTTTAAACGGCTCAAATGTATCAATTTGAGGATAAGAATTTCAAAATGAACACGCGGCTGTTGTACCTCTTTGATTTTTATTTGTGCTTCGCTCACAAGATGTAACATCCGCATCAGGTCTTCTTCAGAAAATGCCGTTGCTGTGTCGAAATATCGCTGCCGGGTGTCTTCAGTTGCCTCAATCAGGTGAAGTCCGGTACCTTGCTTTGCTACATACAAATTGCGCAGATGAGTTGTCATTGCAACAAGAAATTCCTGTATGTCGGTACCTTCTTTCATCAACCGGTCGATTAGCAAAAGGCCTTTTTTCGAGTCACGTTCAACAACAGCTTGTGTTACATCAAACAGTTCATCATTGCCCACCACATTCAGGGCCGTAATCAGCTGCTCATAATTTATCTCCATGCCGCAGAAAGCTACCGCCTGATCCATAAGGCCGAGAGCGTCCCGTAATGCGCCATCTGCTTTTCTCGCAATGGTATGTAGTGATTCTTCATCAATTTTGATGCCTTCCTTATCGCAGATTACATGCAGGCGGCTTATAATTTCATCAATGCTAATACGCTTGAAGTCGAATCGCTGAACCCGGGACAAGATAGTGGGCAAAACCTTATGCGGTTCCGTAGTTGCAAAGATAAAGATGGCATGGGCCGGAGGTTCTTCAAGCGTTTTCAACAAGGCGTTAAAAGCCTGCTTGCTGAGCATGTGTACCTCGTCAATGATGAAAATCTTGTACTTTCCGCTTTGCGGGGGAACCCTCACGATTTCCCTGAGGTGATGTACATCTTCTACCTTATTATTAGAGGCGGCATCAATTTCTACAACGTTCAGGGTTTGGCTTAAAGCTTCACCGTCAACAGTCTCATCAATCTGATTTATAGCCCGGGCCAGCACCCGTGCCATAGTGGTTTTACCCACTCCCCGCGGGCCGCAAAACATATAGGCATGAGAAAGGCGGTTTTGATTGATGGCATTTTTCAGTGTACTGCTAACATGCTCCTGGGATACAACATCATCAAATGTTTGCGGCCGGTATGTTCGGGTTAGTGCGCGGTAGTTCGCCATTGGATTAATTTCATTTCTACAGATTTCACCATTCTGAGCCTGTTGATAAAGGTACAAAAATTGAGATTCCTTTTTGAACCTTTATCTTTTTTTTTGCTATAAACCCAGATGTACAGATAACATAAATTATCACGTTGTATTTTCAACAGAATCCGTTAATTTTCATGTTCTGATGATTTTCACTTATAAAAACATATCGTATACGGGTACTCTATTAGCCCTGTTGTTCTATTCATCCGGTTTACTTGCTCAACCGCAGCGTGCTTACGAACGGGGACTGGAAGCAGTATACAGCGGTAATATCACGCAAGCCCTGGATATTTGGTACTCTGCTTACACGCAGCCGGGGGGAATTGACAGCCGTATAGGATTTGAATTTATCCGGGTAGTTACGGAAGACCAGAGGCGATCGTACTATGAAGACGCAACACAGATGTATAAGCGTGCACTTAGTGATGGTGCGGGGCCCGACAGCAGGGTTGCCATACGGCAGGAAATCGAACGTATGCGCCCGGTTATCGGTGAGGGAATTTACCGCCAATGGCTCGAATGGTGGGAGCAGCGAAACGGAATCCTATCTGTCGATATGCGCGGGTATTGGATTCAGCTCGATCCTACTCCGGCAAAACCGGCTAATGAACGCCTTATTGAACACTGGGAGCGCATTGCAGAAGCCCGCCGCCAGTTTACCCGGAATAATCATACAACCTACGGCACCGATGACCGCGGCCTTATCTATGTTCGCTATGGTGAACCGGATCGTACGAGACGCGGTATTTTAACACTTCAAAGCATGAATGTTAGAAACTGGCTTGAGAGGCAGATGAATGAACCCGTCGATACAGATATGGAGGAACGCACACTCAGCGATCCGGATTTACGAGACCGTGAATTTGCCAACCGGATTCTGGATGCCATGTATGCTTACCATCAATATCCCGAATTCGAAGTTTGGTTTTACGAAAATATTACAGAAAACCAGCAGGAACCAGTAATATTCATGTTCGGTACAGATGTACGCAGCGACGAATTCAGTCTTCAAACCAGCCTTGAAGATTTTATCCCCGAACGTGCCTTTAATCCCGAAAGAACCCGGAGTGAAGATGACCTGAGGTTCACAAGAGCCGGTATTACACCTGCTTTGATGCTCCAGTTACTTTACTATGAACAACTGGCCCAGGCTGATACCTTCTTTGAAAGGCGGCTCAATGATCTCCGGTCGCGGATTCTTGAACAGGATCAGGATGCATTCCGCGGTTTAGACCTTTCTTTCCGGAGTGAAAGTCAGCAGATTGTAAATCTTCGCGCAGGCCAGGTACCAAGAGAAAAATCCACTTATGAAGGTGCGATTCCACAAGTACCGCTCCGTGTTTATCAATACCGGTTTTTGAATGATAACCTTGACCCTGTACTTTTTACTTATGTTGAAAGTTCTGCCCAGGAAGCATTTCTTATTGATTATCATCGGAACCGGGGCAGGTTCATAAATGGTTCTGATTTGGTTGAAGGCAATAACACTCCTGAAAATAACGGGTTTTATGAACTGATTCACAGCGTACTTGCTTATGATGAATCCTGGAATATCACTCAGATTTATGAGGATACACCCCGCCTTAACACAAACAGGGCCCCTGACCATCAGGCTTCCGAATCATTTTTCCGTTTGCCACACACCAAAAGATCCAATCAAAGTGCTTCGGTGGAGTTGATGAATTACGACCCTGACAGCAGGCCATTGCTTGAAACCCCATTCCCGCCTGCCCTGCGGGGATGGAACAAACTTCAGTTCCGGCAGCCACAGCCATTGAGAAGCCATCCTGATACACTTGAGGTGGCAGATCTTGTTCTTGGTTACTTCAAAGAGGGATATTCAACCGAGCCCTTCACTTTTGTTGTCGCCAACAACCAGATTGTACCGTACGGCGAAACACTGATGCTTCATTTTGAGGTTTACAACCTGCGTCGCATGTATAACGGGTTTACTCAATTTGAACTGACCTACCGTATTTTTCCTGTTGATGATGATGGTAATGTGTTAACCGAACAAACAGAGTTTATCCTTACACTCAATTTCACAAATGAAGAGACAGTTGTTATCGAAGATCTTGAAATTGAAACTGCAGATCTTGGCCCCGGTTTGTATCAGCTTGTTGTGTACATCAGTGATCTCGAATCTGAACAAAGTAAAGAAAGAGGTATCCGTTTTGAGGTAGTGGATTAAATACGGCTGCTAAAAAGCCGCTGCTGAATCCTGATTATGAAATTAAAAGCGTTTCCAAAACTTTTTATTTAGAAATTTGCCGATTTTACTTTCAAACAAATCTTCAACTTCTTACCTTTCTGAAATTCGAAAATGAGTTGATGAAACCTCTCCCGAAAACCTTTTTTACATATTCGCTATCAATATTAAAATCCGACACGGTTTCCGGGGTCGGATTTTTTTTGGACTTTAATCCCTCTTTCCCTCCAACAGGTAACACTCAAAAATAATGACCCCAAACACACCCGAACATAAAATGGCAATTCTTGCACTTTCTGACGGAACGGTGGTCCGCGGAAGATCTGTCGGTATAACCGGCACAACAGGTGGTGAACTTTGCTTTAACACAAGCATGACCGGCTATCAGGAAATCTTCACTGATCCAAGTTATTATGGCCAGCTGATGATGATGACTTATCCGCACATTGGCAACTATGGTACCATGAACCGGGACGATGAAGCAGGGAAAGTGATGATTGCAGGACTCATTGTCCGGTCATTTTCTGATGATTATAGTAATCCGATTGCCGATGGAAGTTTACAGGAATATCTTGAACGCAATAAAGTTGTGGGCATCTCAGGTGTTGATACACGTATGCTTGTTCGTCATATTCGAACCAAGGGTGTAATGAATGCGGTAATCAGCTCCGAAATTGACGACGAAAACGAACTCATTCAGAAGGCAAAAGAGTGGGATTCCATGGTTGGGCTGGAATTAGCTACAAAAGTAACCAGGAAAGAGGCCCAAACCGTATCTTCAAACGGCAGTTATAAAATCGCCGCATTTGATTACGGAATCAAACAAAATATCATCAATAGCTTTATAAAAAGGAGCTGTTCCTTGAGGATTTTTCCGGCTGAAGCCGATCTCGAAGAGGTAAAAGCCTGGAAAGCAGACGGATATTTCTTTAGCAATGGCCCCGGCGATCCCAATGCTTCAATGCCTTATGCCGGCCCGATTGTGGAGTATGCTAAATCAACGGGAAAACCCTTGTTTGGAATTTGCCTTGGCCATCAGCTTATGGCGCTTTCGGAAGGAATCGCTGTTAAAAAAATGTTTGTAGGACACCGCGGGGCCAATCAGCCTGTAAAAAATACCGATACCGGGCTTGTTGAAATTACCACACAAAATCACGGATTCGCCGTTGATGAAGATGCCATCGATGAATCAAAAGCGGATATCACACATATTAACCTTAACGATAACACCATAGAAGGACTGCGGTTTAAAAATTTCCCGGGAATGTCGGTTCAGTATCATCCCGAGGCTTCACCCGGCCCCCACGATTCCTCCTATTTGTTTGATCAGTTTATGGATATGGTGAAGCAACGACTGGTTAAGAAATCAGATCCTCCCCCTTTGAATGAGGAGGATGATTAAAACTGACTTGAAAGTATAGATCCGGAGGGGGAATACAATGAAGGCACTAAACCAAAATTGTATCAGATTTCAACATCAACACCTGATCAATCCTCCCTCAACCCCACCTAATGCAGGCGGGGTCAATAATCAACCAAAAATCAACACTCATTATGCCACGCCGCAACGATATAAGTAAAATTTTGATCATCGGTTCAGGCCCGATTGTAATAGGACAGGCCTGTGAATTTGATTACTCCGGTACACAAGCCTGCCGCTCCTTGCAGGAGGAAGGGTATAAAATCGTTTTGATCAACTCGAACCCGGCAACCATCATGACTGATCCCATGATGGCCGATGCCATCTATTTGAAACCCCTTACCACGGCATCCATCAAAGAGATTGTTGAAATCGAAAAACCCGATGCCGTGCTGCCAACCATGGGCGGTCAAACAGCCCTGAATCTTGCCCGAGACCTCCAGCATGAAGGTTTCTGGAGAGATAAGGGAATACAAATTATCGGAGTGGACATGAGCGCGGTTGACATCACCGAAGACCGTCAGCTTTTCCGTGACCTGATGGAGCGTATTGGAATTGAACAATGCCGCAGCCGAACGGCCTTCTCCCTGCTCGATGCGAAAGAGATTGTTGAAGAGCTGGGCGGACTGCCAATCGTTATTCGTCCATCATTCACCCTTGGCGGAACAGGTGGTGGAATTGTCTGGAATGAGAGTGAATTTGAACGAAAAGTCCTGCGGGGCCTCGAGTTGAGCCCCGTTCACCAGGTATTGATTGAACAGAGTATTTTCGGGTGGAAAGAGTTCGAACTGGAGCTCCTGCGCGATGCAAACGATAATGTGGTGATTGTATGCCCTATCGAAAATCTTGACCCTATGGGTGTGCATACCGGAGATTCGGTTACAGTTGCTCCAACACAGACTTTGACAGACAAACAGTACCAGCTGATGCGTGATGCCGCCATTAAAATGATGCGATCCATCGGGACTTTTGCCGGTGGCTGTAACGTACAGTTTGCCATGGAGCCGGGCACCGACCGGCTTGTTGCTATCGAAATAAATCCGCGGGTAAGCCGCTCTTCTGCGCTTGCTTCCAAAGCTACCGGTTACCCCATTGCGAAAATCGCCACAAAACTGGCCGTTGGTTATACTCTGGATGAACTCCCGAATCCAATCACACAGGTGTCATCAGCTTGTTTTGAGCCATCTATAGACTATGTTGTTGTAAAAATTCCGCGTTTTAATTTTGATAAATTTAGCGGAGTGGATGAAGAACTCACTACGCAAATGAAGGCAGTTGGAGAGGTGATGTCTATCGGCCGTACATTTCCCGAAGCCCTCAATAAAGCGTGGCAATCTCTTGAAGTGGGGCGGAGCGGGCTTGGAGCCGATGGGTACGATGAACCGGACAGAAGGCAGGTTCGTGAGCGGCTCATTAAACCGTATTGGGACCGGACGATGCAGATTAGAAACGCATTCAAATACGGGGCTTCTGTAGAAGAAATTGCCGATATCACAAAGGTTGATCCCTGGTTTTTACAGCAAATCCGTTATATGGTGAGCCTTGAAAACCATACCGAAGGTCTTAGTCTCGAAACTATTACGAAGGAAGACTTTTTTGAGGTGAAACGTGCCGGTTTTTCAGATGTTCAGGTTGCGTGGCTCCTGAGCAAAAGCGGCGAAAAGGTAACCGAAGACCAGGTCCGCAAAAAACGACTTGAAATGGGACTAAAACCGGTCTTCAAACTTGTAGATACGTGTGCGGCAGAATTTCCGGCAGAAACTCCCTACTACTACTCTACTTATGAAGGTGAAAATGAAAGTACGGTATCAGACCGTAAAAAAGTGATGATTCTAGGAAGCGGTCCTAACCGAATCGGGCAGGGTATTGAATTCGACTATTCCTGTGTGCATGCGGTTCTAGCAGCCCAGGAGATGGGTTACGAAGCGATTATGGTGAACTGTAATCCCGAAACGGTATCCACCGATTTTGACATTGCTGATAAACTTTATTTCGAACCTGTTTACTGGGAACGGGTACTGGACATTTTTGAGCACGAAAAACCGGATGGCGTGATTCTCCAGGTTGGCGGTCAAACTGCCCTGAAGCTTGGTAAAAGGTTTGTGGAATCCGGTATACACATTTTTGGAACTGAATTCGAGAAAATTGATTTTGCAGAAGACCGTGGTCAATTTTCGAAATTCCTGAAACGATTACACATTCCGTTTCCAGATTATGGAACTGCGAGAAACGGGGATGATGCCGTTGAAATTGCCAATAAAATAGGCTACCCGGTACTGATTCGGCCAAGCTATGTACTCGGAGGGCAGGGCATGCGCATTGCCGTAAAAGAAGATGAATTGCGGCGCTACGTGGAACGCATCCTCAAATCTCATCCTGAAAATGATTTCCTAATCGATAAATATCTCGACAAAGCCATTGAGGTAGACGTAGACTCTGTGTTTGACGGAGAGCAGCTTCACATTGCCGGGATTATGCAGCATATAGAACCTGCCGGTGTGCATTCCGGCGATTCAACGGCTGTATTGCCACCCTATTCACTGAACCCGATCATCATTGAAACGATCGAGACCTATCAGCTCCGCATCGCAAAAGAGATGGGGATAGTCGGCTTTCTGAATGTTCAGTATGCCGTAAAAGATGATGAAGTGTATATTCTGGAAGCGAATCCGCGCTCAACCCGTACCATCCCGTTCCTGGCCAAGGCAACCCTCCGTCCGGAAGCAAAAATTGGTGTTAAAGTAATGCTTGGGGCCAAGCTAAAGGAGTTCGATCTGGAGTCTAAACTCAAAAATTGGGCTATCAAAGAGCCGGTTTTCCCCTTCGACAAATTCCCCGAAGTGAAAAAAGAACTCGGACCGGAGATGAAATCAACAGGTGAAAGCATCTATTTTATGGATAATTTTGACGATGAACATTTCAGGAAACCTTACGAATTCAAAAACCTCTACCTGAGTAAATAACCGGAAGTTACAGAAACGGATACGCTTTGAATATGTTAAACCAAATAATATTAAATAATCTAAGTTCAAATGATCGCAAAAGATGAAGTATTACAGGCTCAGCAAAAATGGGCAGAAGCACTCATAGAAATTGGAAAATTAAAAGATAACAGAAAGGCGTGTGAGGAACGTACAAAAGAAAAAATTGATGAATTATACGCGTACGATCTTGGAACGGTTTTATTTAAACCCACTCGTGCAACAGATACCCAGTTTCGCGGTACCAAAGAGGGTGCCTTATCCTATTTTATTGGCGGTAACAGCAAGTTCTCAGAAGATACCGGCTTTGCAATTCAGCCCTGGTCAGATGTCCGTTTTGAAAATACCGGGATCATTCTGAACGAAACCACAGCTATTGCCATGGGGAACTATTTTTTTACTGAAAAAGGAAGCGGAGCACTTAAGAAAGTCGAGTACACATTCGGGTATATCAAATCTCCGGATGGCAGCCTTAAGATCAACCTTCATCACTCTTCGGTTCCATTCACTCCTTCAATGTAACCGGTTACCAATCAGGGTAATTTGATATACGATTTGCGATATCCGATTGCAGATATGCGAGGTATTTAAGATCGAAAATCGCATATTATCCGAATGGGATTTCAAAAAATAGCACAGCCATGAACCCCAGTGGCGGAGGTACGTCCGATCTTATAGCCCCGGAATTTATTCCGGTATATTTCAATGCAATCAAGGTTTACTGCCGTTTGCACGAACGATATACGGTTGTCGATTCATGCCAGTGTATCTCAAAATAACTCAAAAGCTACATATTTTTTTTAATGCTTCCACATCTTCTTCTGTCAGTTTTAAATCAGACAGAACCTGGTTTCCCATCAGATGATACATGATGGATTTCGGATTAGTAACATGGTTGATCCCAAGAGCATGGCCAACCTCGTGAGCAAGCACCAGTCGCAACTCATCCCGATGGCTGAACTGATAAACATTGATCCGTTTCTGATTGCCAATATCTTCATAAGAACCCTGAGTAAACCTGTTGGTGCCTGTAAATGTTTGATTGTACTGGTTAATAAGAATGTTTTTTTGATCAATTTGACGGTTTAAACGGTCAATTTCCCTGTTTAAACGTTCCGCTTCCTGCTGCAGTTGAAGTGCCCTCCTGTTTAATTGGGCAGTTTTTTGATCGATTTCCTGTTTTCTTTTTTCAAAAATTTCAATTTCACCCTCATTAAAACCACCTTCGTTGTTTTTCAGGTTTACCCAGCTGTTGAGCTCCTGTATATCATTTTGGAGTACATTTGAATCCTGACGGTACTCTTGCTGCATTTCATTGAACCTATGATTCATTTGCCGGTATTCTCTTTCTGCCACTGAAATTGACTGTTCTTCTATCCTGAGTCGGTCTCTGAATTGCCGTTCACTATCGGTTAATTGTTGCTGTTCTGCATAAACCAAATTCACATGAATACTACCATCCTCACTATAAACAATGACTCTGTTCCCTGTACCCTCCGCCCAAATTTCTGCAACCTCATTCATCAACTCACTTAATTCGATTTGACTAACACCAAAACGTTCGTCGATTTCGGCAATACGGAAGGTAATCGGATTTTCACAAGGGTTAGCCCCTGTGTTTATAACACCGTTTCCATAATTCAAATAGAATACACCTAAAAATGTAGCGGCAAATAAGATCACTATGGCATTAATTCCGCCTTTCATTCGAAAACGATAAATTACCTTTCATTCAAATTGGAAAATTCAATAATCGAGCTTCCACCTGAGGTCAATACCTTCGCGGGAATCATCACCCTGGGTAATAATCAATTCCAGATTTTCATGCAGGAGATATTCGAGCATAAACAAGGTTTGGGGCCTTGCTCCGCCCACTTCATTTAATATAGCAAAAAATGTGCGTTGGTTCAGATACCAGCCGGTTTTAATAGAGGTGGTATTTCTTGATCCGGAACGTGTATTGTCAATCTGAACCACATCAATACCCAGCCGTTGTGACGCGAGCATTTCAACCCTGTCGAGCAATACATCCAGTGCAATATCGGCCGCTGTTGGGCTGCTTCCACTACCTGCTACCACCTGCTCCCATGAATCGAGTTCATAAAACGGTTTTCCAAATAACGTATAACTTACAATATCCTGCAGTTCCATCTCTGGTTCACTTTCGAAGCGAAATTCAGGATCCTGTAATGTTCCATCAATCACATAAAAAACGCTAACACCCGGGGACTGGGGCGGTTCATACCGGGTGCGAATATTAAGCTGGGGATTTTCAACGGGACCAAAAAAAGATACAATTGCTTCATCCATATCAAAATTTCTCCCAAGTGGCCTTGCGAACCCCCTGATGCCTTCAAGTGTGCCAAACATTTGTAACTCTTCATTCCTTTCTTTGAGTAAATCAAGGCTTCCATTCAGAAAAATTTCCATATCCAGATACTGGCGGTTCCTCACAAGAAATTGCCTGCCAAAATCTACGTTAAGCTCCATTGTAAGAGCATCATAAAAATCAAACGTATCCGTTTCTTCTTCTTCGAGAACTACCGTCTCAACAGCACGGTCACCAAAGTTCTGCAAGTTTACCTGGCCTGTTAAAAAGCCGAGGTCACCCCTTAACTGCGGTTCTGTTACCGTGCCTTCCATTCGCGCGTCCAGATTTATCAAAAAATTGTATTCCGGTGTATTTGCAGCACGAAATTGATTGGCCGTCAACTCAAAATTAATACTCCCCGGCTGCAATGCATTTAGATCTACCGAACCAAAAGCACGCAGCCTCCCCGGCCCGCTTCTAGTGGTAAATTCTCTCAGAGAGATTTTATTGGGTTCAAAAAGCAGATCTCCCGCCGTTTCGCTAAGTGTAATTCCGGCCGGTACTATCCGCATTGTACCACGGGTAAGCTGCATTCTTCCGTTCATCTCCAGATTTTCAACAATTCCTGTCAGGGTAACTTCACCCTCAATGTGCCCTGCCAAATTTCTCAACATTTCCGGATCTACATAGCTATTAAGCAAAGCAAGGTCAAAATCATCCGTTCTGATATCTACATGGACGCTATCTTCATCAGACGGCAGGTTAATCTGAGCTTGCCTTAAATCCAGATGAAGTGGCACAGAGGCATTGAAACCAAGTATAGATTTTTGATCTTTCACAACATTCCCGGTAAAATCAACAGCCCCGTCTTCATGAATATAATCAAGCCCGACAGCAACTCTGTCTATTCTGATTCCTGAGAATAACCCTGAGGTAATTTCCATATCCCCCGTTAATTCCGGACTTCCCGCAATTCCGCTCAATTCTGTTTGGATGGTAATGGTTCCGGCGGTCTGTTCCGGCAATCCATCGGGTATAAAACCGAACCAATAGGCCAATGATGATTCATACACACGAGCCTGACCGTTAATTTCACGTTCAAAAAACCGTTCATCGAATGTTGCAGGATCTCCTGCAATAAACGGAATCCGCAATTGACCTTCCATTAGTGTATTTCCTTGATCCCACGATATCAGTTCAGCCTGAAGCCACTCATCAGAGATGTCTGCCTCAAACCGAAGAGAATCCATTCTGCCATCTTCATATTGAATGGCATTTAATTGCACGGATGAATTTACTTTCAATTCGTCAGCGGAATGCACAACATCAATAAAACCGGAGAGCATTCCTTCAAAATAACTTGTCTTTAATATGGCCTGCTGTAACTCTCCCAGATCCAGATTTTTTGCATCTATGCCTGCTTCCTGCCGAAGGGTATCTAAATGAGGAATCCAAAGCCTGAGGTGGGTTTCTTCATCCGCTGAGGTAATGGAGAGAGTATCCATTTGCAAAACCTCATGGCTGTAGACAAGGTCAAAAGCATTGAGCAAAGAAAGAGTTTTCAGGGGTGTAGAAAAAGTTAAATCGGTTGTGCTTAGCAAGATTCGGGTGGAATCGACAATGAAATTACCGGCATGAAATAATGACCTTTCATCTCCATTCATCAACTGAAAGTTTAACATTCCAACAGTCTGATTTTCTTCTATTTCAGCCCTGCCATGAAACCTCACATCCTGAACCCCTATATTCAGGACAGAAGGTTCGGTTAACTCCAGATTTATGGATATATCGGGAATTTGCATCAGCAGCACCTCTGCTGATGCAACGGCATTTTTACTGGAAAACAGTGTATCTACCAAGATGTTATCGATCTCAGCATATCCGTTAAATTGAAGGACACCGTCGGTATTCCGGACAAGACTCCCATTCATTGTACCTTCCGCTTCCAGATCGTTCACACCAAACAGGGGCTTTAAAGGATCCATGTCTTTGATGTTCGCATCAAACTGAAACTGGTTTTCAATGTTCAGAAAATCCGTGATATGAAGGTGCAGATTAAAAGTTGCATCTGCAATCGGGCTTTCAAGCAGGCCACTCTCAATCGTGGCAAAACTATCCTCTATTTTTAAATTTGCCCTGAAAGTTTCGATCATTTCCTGATTAACCACACTGGAGTCGAAAGCCATCTCAGCTGTTACATATAAACTTTCGGTTTGAAATGAGCGGCCTTTTCCCTGTACTTTTCCATAAAGGCGGGTTGGAAATACATCAATTCCATCAAGTTCTGCCAAATCAAAATCTACCAGATTCAGTTCAAAAATATACTCAGGAACATCCCGCCATCCATTTGCATTGAATTCAGCCAGTACTTCACTATTATTTATACGGACTGCCAGTTCTCCAATCAAATTCTCCGGATCTATTGTACCATCAAAGTTTACCTGAGCGAAATGCTGGTTGCCAATTCTGCTTCCCTTTATATCCGCAGAAATCCCGGCGTTGATATTTTCCGGATTTGTTCCGGAACCTTTCATTTCAATAACCATCTGTAACTCGCTGTCATATGCCTCATCAGCAAGCCAATTGGCAAGGTTAATATTCCCGGCAGTGAGTACGGCATCCCAGGATGCATCTTCCTCAAATATTCGGTCTAATGATGCATTCAGGCTGATCAGCTCACCCTGATTTTGGAAACGGAGTTCCGTTGATAAATTCCCTGTTTCTAAATGGAACTCTGATTCGAACCGATCCAGTTTATAAGGTTCAAAATCAGTCTTCTCTACTATCAGTTCACCATGAAAAATGGCACTTCCCCAATCATCAAATTGAATATTTCCGTCACCCAGCATCGAAATCTGTCCAAACTCAGGCAAATGATCCATACCGGTAAGTAACGGAAGGTTCAGATTACCGGAATGAAGAGCTGCATGCTTTAAAACAGGCCCGTTTGTTATGTCAAGATCTGCTTTCAGTTCAATCCTTTCTGCACCTGTGGCCGAAGCGTTCAACAAAAGTTGAAGGTTCTCTAATGTGCCGCTTATACCTAATTGGATATTCAGATCCTGACGCAGGGGCAGATCCTCTGCATATAAAATCAGATCACGCCATGAAAGTGGTGAAATCTCAAGAGAATGAACTATTTTATCAGGTTGCTCATAACTTCCCGTTGAATTGAGCATGGTTCGCCCTGTATTGATAACCAGCGATTCAAGTGTAAACTTTTCCGTGTTACCAGCTGCCGACATATAAAATTCTACCTGTTCTGGCAATCGGGCTTCCTCAAGATAAAATTCAAGATCATCAAGGTATCCGTAGAACCCTTGCTGGTTTACTCCACCTGACAAGTTCGCATCAAGTTCATTTATATTCAGATAACCGTCGGGCAGTACATATTCAGAGCGTACATGAATATTCAGGTTTGAAATACTCATCCGATTAACCGCCCAAAATAAGGGTTCCGAATCCTCATCTGGCTCAATTTCACCTACTAAATTCAGTACATTCCAGGTAGAGTCTTCGTTTTGGGTAATCCAAAAATCGGAGCCAAAAACCTCTACTTCAGCTACAGTATGGGGTGACCGGATCAGTGAGAGGAAAGTGTATTTTATGGTAACTGAATCAATTTCAGCAACCTGGTCTTCATGATCATCTGTTAAACGAATATTTTTTAATGTAAGCCCATTCAGCAAGTCACCCCTGATGCTTTCAATGGCAAGAGTACCATTAAGATATTCATCTGCCTGTTCGATGGCTATATCCCGGATAATTTCAAACAGCCAGTTGCTTTTTAGAGCCATCCTCACTCCTGCAGCAAGCAGAACAATGACCAGCAGTATTGCAGCCGGGATCATCCATTTTTTTCTTTTTGTTTTTTTCTCCATCAGAATGCCTGCCCTATGCTAAAATGAATTCCGACTCTGCTCCACCCGGAGCCATAATCCCTGCCCTCATATATATTCAGGTCCTCCTCAGTCGGATTTAACTTGTAACCTACATCCACCCGCACCGGACCAATAGGTGATTGATAGCGTATTCCCCCGCCGGCACCAAACTGAACGGAACGGACGTTTAATGCATCAATTTCCTGCCAAACCTGTCCGCCATCCAAAAATGCCGCTATTCCCAGATTTGGAATGATATTGCCCAGTTGCTGCCTTACTTCTACATTAAAACTGAATACGGCCCTCCCTCCTATAGGCACATAGTTTAAAAAATTGTCATCCTCATCAAATACTGGCAGGCTTGGGCCCAATGTTTGCCGGGACCACCCCCGCACCGAGTTGGTACCGCCGGTAAAATAACGGATGTTACCGGGCAGATTTTCATTTTGTGTGTAAAATATCACACCGCTATTTACCCTTTTTGCGAGCGTGGTTGTATTGGAAAGCATCGTAAACCTGCGGACATCCAGGTTAAATTTTTGGAATCGGAAGTCTGCTTCATTAAAAGTACTTGAAATTTCGATAGAAGGCTGAATAACCCAACCGCGTGGCTGACGGGAAAAGCCCTGGCTGTAATAACCGGTAATTGTTAATGATGAAATATTATAATTACGAAACGCACGTGGCAGACGCACACCCTGCCTGCGTCCAAGCTCATCGTTGAGAGAATATTCATA
>SKKO01000026.1 GCA_007123715.1 Balneolaceae bacterium
GCCTTGGCTTTGATGTAGTAACTGATCTCGGTATACGCGGTGTTCCCGGTGCTGTTGGAGACTATGGATGGGGCGGAGCCTACCATTCAACCTATTGGGTAAGCCCTCAAGACAATCTTGTGGTGGTTTTCTTCACCCAGCTGATCCCAGCAACCGGTTCGGATCTCCACGGAAAACTGAGAGCCCTGATTTATCAGGCTCTTATATACTGATTCAGACAGATTTTGAAAAGAACTTACACAAATCAATTCTGTATGTTAAGAAGTGAGTTTTCTGTAATTACATATTGTACTCTTGATTATTATTATTCACAGGTTAATTGCCATTTAAAAAATTCAGGTTATTATTCTGATTTTTGATAAATGAGCCCTGGCAGAAATTTTTTTGACTTCAAAAATGGATTTCACTTTTATAGTATCCGTTTTTGAGAATTTATATTTCTATTGATATACTATTGACACACTTGGAATCCAAATTATCAGTGAATATTTTCTCATCAGAAATAGTGTATTTTCAACCTTTTTCATTACATTAGCACATTAACTTAAATCCGGCCCATTCAATGAAATTTTTAGTTGTTGATGATGAACAGGATGTAGAAATGCTGTTCAGGCAGAAATTCAGAAAAGAAATCAGAAGCGGAGACGTTCACCTTGAATTTGCTTTTTCAGGTAAACAAGCCCTTGAACTTCTGAATAGTACCGAGCCACCGGATGTGGTTTATGTATTTTCTGATATCAACATGCCGGGTATGACAGGCCTTGAGCTTTTGGATACCATAAAATCGGAATATCCCCAGATTCATGTGAGCATGATATCTGCTTATGGAGATGACGACAACTACAGAAGAGCCATTGAATCAGGGGCTAAAGAATTTTTTACAAAACCGATCGATTTTGAATCCCTGAAAACGGAAATCAACAAAATGATCCAAAAAACTAAAGGATAAGGAATTGTGAATAATTTCAATCAAAAAATACTGGTAGTAGACGATGAGCCTGATTTGCAAATGCTGATGATGCAAAGGTTCAGGCACAAAATTCGTTCTAAAGAGTACGAATTTCATTTTGCTGAAAATGGTCAGGAAGCACTCGACCTCATACAAAAAGACAGTGAAATTTCCCTCATTTTGAGCGACATCAATATGCCCCGTATGGATGGGCTTACCCTTCTTAACGAATTGCAAAGTTTACAGCGCGAGGATATCAAAGCGATCATGGTTTCGGCTTATGGTGATATGGATAATATCCGGACTGCAATGAATCGGGGTGCCTATGATTTTGTGACCAAACCGATCGATTTTAAAGATCTCGAAACCACCATTGAAAAAACACTCAGGGAAATAGAACGAATTCACAAATCGAAAGATGTTGAGGATCAGCTCACTACGCTAACTTACGACCTCGATATGGCGTCGCGAATTCAGCAAAAAATACTGAAACAGGATTTCCCTGTCTATACGGACGACAATCGATTCGATGTTTATGCCCAGATGATTGCGGCTAAACACGTGGGTGGTGATTTCTACGATTTCTTTAAGGTCGATGACGATAACTTTGTCTTTTTTATCGGTGATGTTGCCGGAAAAGGAATGCCGGCCGCAATCTATATGGCAGTATGCAGAACCATGCTCAGATCAATTGGTTCTGAAGTAAAAGATCCCGCCGAGTGTATTTTCAAGGTCAATAACATGTTGATCCCGGAAAGTGACATTTCTACATTTGTAACCGTTTTTTATGCAGTTCTTAACGTCAAAACAGGCGAATTAAGTTATTGCAACGGAGGACATAATTTGCCATACCTTGCAAATAAAGATGGCGAAGTTCGCGAACTTGACGATGTAGGCGGCTTGCTTCTCGGAAAATTTGATGATGCCCCTTACGCAAAAACCACCATACAACTGGCCCCCGGAGATACTATTCTGACATTTACAGATGGGGTTTCTGAAGCAGAAGATGAAGAAGATGGCTTTTTTGAAGAATTCAGAATTGTGGAATACCTGAAAAAATCAACGGATAAACCATTGAATTCTTTAGTAAAAGGGCTGTTTCTGGAAGTCATGAAATTTGCCGGCGCAGCACCGCAAAGTGATGATATTACCGTATTGGCCACAATATACAAGGGTGACAACGGATAAGTATACTCTTTCATTGACCTAACAGCGCGCGAAAGCTGCTGCCCGTAAGGCATCCCCTTGCGATCAGCGCCTGGAAATGAGACAAAAACATTCCATCTTAGATACTCCATAACCACAGAACAACGCCGCAGGCCCGGTGGGTGCAGACGGGTTGCAGGTTGATCACTGACCTCTTATGCCGTAATCTGGTGTATCTCCTTCAGAATCGCCTCAGCATTTTTATCTCCAAGCTGCATCACCCGGTGCTGAAGGTTCGTGATGATATCCGGTTCGGCGTTTTCATATGCCAATTCTTTCGCCTCTTTTTCGGTGCCAGTTCTCACCAGATCGTAGATATCATCAGCCCTGACAATACTGTACAGATTATCATCATTGAAAGCGTGAGAGCGAAGTTCTTCGAAACGCTTAAAAAGTTCCGGAAATTCATTGCTGTCATTAGCCCGGTCAATCACTTCCACATCTTTCGGGCCATCAGCGCTGAGCGGCGTTTTGGTTAGATAATAAAATTTTTGTTTAAAGATCATATAATATCGTCTGTTGATTGATTTGCTGAAATATAAAGCTTTTCAGTTTAACAATGCAGTACCGGCTAAATCTCTTTTGGTGATGTGATCCATTTTACATCGCAGGATCCATATTCAAGATCTTTCCATGATGTGAGGCTAACTTCAAGGCACGCTATGGTCGCAGTGGCAATATGCTTGTGAACAAGAGATTTCGACAATAAAGAGATCACTTCTTCTGTCATAGGATTATGGCCTACTGTCATTACAGAATTGAGCCGGTCGTCGGTTTCACGGATGGCTTCCACATAACTGCCGGGCCCGGTGAAGTACAGGCTTTCATCACATTCTAAAAGATCTTCCGGTAAATCCATAGCTTTCAGCACCTTCAAAATGGTAGCTTTGGCACGGGCTGCGGGTGAGCTGACGATTCGCCCGGGTTTCATTCCCAGGCCTTTCAGAAAAGCTCCCATTCTCGGGGCATCATTTTTGCCGCGCTGATTCAGCGGACGATCAAAATCACTCAGATACGGATCATTCCATGAAGATTTAGCGTGGCGCATCAATAGTATGGTGCGTTTTGTTGGGTGGGCCATAAGTTTTTCCTCGAATGGATTATATTTCATACAGGTTACTCATTTTCCAACTATCAGTAAAGATAGAAATTCCTGGGGCAAAGCTGAGTTATATGGGTACGGTATGCGGGATAGGATGCTTATAACCGTGTGTCATGTCAACAGTAAAATAGCATGAAAGTCATCCCCGTCATTTCAGTCAAATCAAGCCTCTAATCTGTCACTATTTAAAACCCTTCCTGGCAGATACAAACCAAGAGCAACTCCCCTTGCAATCATAAAAAGTACCATTGCCAGCCACAACCCATGTATTCCAAAGATATATGTCCCTGCATAATATGCAGGTAAAAAAACAAGAAATGTTGAAGCTACCATTGTATTTCGCATGGGCCGCGTCTCCGTTGCCCCGATAAAAACCCCGTCAAGAATGTAGCAGAGGCTCGAAACAAACGGCGCAAGAACTGTCCAGAAAAGCACAGATTGTGCAAGTTCAATCACCTCAGGATTATTTGTAAAAATATAAAGAAGCCGGCTTCCGGCAATCAAATATGCGATGGTGCCTGCGAGTCCCAGGATCAGGCCCCAAACAATATTATAAAAAACAGCCTGTTTGAGTTTTTCAAAATTCCGGCTTCCCTTAAATTTGCCTACCAGGCTTTCTGCAGCATACGCAAAGCCGTCAATTCCATATGAAACGATGAACCAATACTGAAGTAATATGGTATTGGCAGCCAGAATCAAGTCGCCCTGACTTGCAGATACAGCTGTAAAAAATGAAAAGGTAAAAATCAGACAGAGCGTACGTATAAAAATATCCCGGTTCACGGAAAAATACCGTCTTAATTTAGCGGTATTGAGGAGCTCTTCGCCAACATACTGCAAAAAATATCTTTTGTACTTTTTCAGAAACAAAAATATTGCCAATAAGAGAGCCACATAGGTTGAGATGAGAGTACCATACGCCACACCATCTACATGCATGCCGAATCCGTAGATAAAGGTAACATTCAGAATAATGTTCAGAACATTCAGGACGATGGTTACCACCATCGGGTATTTTGCATTTTGCATGCCGAGAAACCATCCGTTTATTCCATATAAAGAAAGGACAGCGGGAGCCGTATAAATGCGAATATCATAGTATACTCTTGTGTATTCAGCTACTTCCCGGGAGCTTTCAATAATCCACAAACTGAATAATATAATGGGTGTTTGAAGCAGTAAAATGGCAAAACCGATGCTCATTGCAATGACCTGAACTCTGGCAAACGTCATCATGATCTCACGCCGGTCTCTCCGGCCGTACTCCTGGGCCGTAAGGCCGGTTGTACCCATTCTCAGAAACCCAAAACCCCAGAAAATAAAGTTAAAGATCACGCTTCCCACAGCGAGGGCACCAAGATAGTAAACCTGGTCAAGGTGGCCTACAAGTGCAGTATCTACTGCCCCAAGCAGTGGAACCGAAAGGTTACTGATAATATTCGGTATTGCCAGCCGAAGGATATTCTTATTCAAAAGGTGCCTGTTGTTTCTTACTAATCTTTGACCGGGATAACATATTGTTTCCGATACCGAAAAACTGAGTGATTTTAGCCTTGAATTTTCAGATTTTCCACCGAAAGCTATTGTGAATATTTATCCCAAAAAAGCCAAATTATGGAACTCAGTTATTGGATCAGCCGCTGGAATAAAGGGAATACCGGTTTCCATATGGAAAATGGCTATTCCGGATTAGAAAAACATTGGCCATCCTTAAACATACCTGCCGAAGGCATTGCACTTGTACCACTTTGCGGCAAAAGCCTGGATTTAATATGGCTTTCAAACAGGCTAAAAAAAGTAATTGGAGTTGAAATTTCTGAAAAAGCAATAATTGAGTTTCTCAAAGAAAATAAGCTGAATGCAAAAAAAAGTCATTATACTGAATTCACGATTTACAAAGCGGGAAATACCGAACTTTGGTGCGGTGATTTTTTAAAACTTCCGGTTCATAAAATCCCTGAACTTTCTCTTGTTTACGACAAAGCCGCACTAACTGCGCTTCCTGAACCCATGAGAAAAAAATATACAACCAAGGTTCAATCTCTTATGGGAAACCACACAAAGTTGCTATTACACCATTTTGTTTATCCTCAGCAGGAAATGAAAGGTCCGCCATTTAGTGTGTCAGTGGCCGAGTTGAACAACTTTTTCGATCATAACTATACCATCAAACAACTTGAAAAAAATGAACTCGACCTTCTTAACTATCAAAAATTTCTGAAAAGAGGACTAAAAACCTATTTAATTGAATATTTATTGCTACTTTATAACAATCAGGGTAATAAAAACTAAAATTGATTTTAAATTATCAGGCAGAACCAATTACAAAGTTGCATCTCAAATTGGCTGCAATTATTTTGCGTTTCGCTCTTTTACTCAGTTATCGCTAACCAACATTCTTTTAACACATGGATTTAACAACTCGTAATAACATTTTAACCATTGTATTGGCTATTCTCATTGTCATTTTAGCGTACTTCCTTTATCGCTCAATTGTGGATCCTTACCAGGAGGTTATTGAAGAACAGCGAATGGTTGAACGCGAACGCTATCGGATGGAGTTGGTTCGAGATGTTCTCGTTCAGTACAGGAACAGAAAAGGTAATTTCCCGCCAACAGAAGGTGGACTCGACAGTCTGGTAGCTTTCCTTCAAACCGACTCACTTATGGCCGCAAGGGGCGATTCGCTTTTCAGATTCATGCCGCCATCTTCTTACAGCCCGGATTCTATTGTTTATTCACCACGGCCTCCGCACAACCGCTTTGAATATACAATGAACGATACAATACGGCCACGTCTTTATCTGCTGGAGAATCCCGGAACCGGAGACAGAATTGGCGATCTTCAACGCACAACAATGCTGAACGCTCCAAACTGGAATTAACATGGATCCCTCCGGGGCTTGTCTTGGTGTTTGTTACGCTGATAACCAACTGTATTATTCGGTAAACAGCCCCGGAGAAAAATCTCGGCTTTCACACATTGGCAGTATTGACTATACTTTCGATATTGAAAATGCCATTATAACTGGCAGTAAAAATGAATTCCCAGCTATTAAAAGTGCACTTGATTCCATCAGGCAAGAGTATAATTGTACTTCAGTAAAAATACTCTCCCCTGCGATTGAAGAGTGCTGGTCAATTGTGCCGAGAGCGGTATTTGAAGACCCCGCAGAAAGGGAAGCTCATATTCAGTTACTGATGCATGGTGTTGAACGGAGTGAAATTCAAACTACCTGGCACAAAGTTCATAAATCGGGAAGCCGGCTTATGCTGTTGCGTAACAATCAATCCATGATGGGATTTAACTACCTGTTACGTTCTTTTGGCAATACCGAATATGTTTCGGATATTGAACTGGCTATAGACTGGCAGCTGCATACCCGTAATTCAGGTTCATTCCTGATGATCCATTGCCAGAACAAATATATCTCCGCTACCTCATTTATTCTTGGCAAACTCAGAGGGTGTACATACATTGAATTTGAACATCTCACGGACCTTCCCTATTTGTGGAACCTGTTTTCAGCAAGGCTGCCATGGCTCAGGGGTATTCATGATGAAAATTTCGTGTTCGGCCATTACAGCAGTGAAGTGGCCGGGTTGCTAAACCCTTACTGGAGAGATCATGGTGAAATACAATATTTTAATATGCTCGATGAGCTGAATGTGGATGCCAAAGAAAAAACCTATGGCTTTAAGCTTGGAAGTGCATTTCCTGCCATTATCATGAGTCTTGATATAGACACCAGAAACGTTTAATCATGAGAATAATAACGGGTAAATTAAAAGGCAGGACCATTCCGGTTCCCAAAACTGATGAACTTCGCCCAACTTCTGACAGAACAAAAGAAGGGATCTTTTCAGTAATCAATGCCCGAAAATATCTCGACAACTCAGCTGTTCTTGACCTATTTGCTGGCAGCGGCAATTTGGGTTTTGAAGCTATTTCGCGCGGTGCAGAAAAATGTCTTTTTGTCGACAATATGCCCGAACACATAGCGCATATTGAAAAACTCGCCGAAAAATTCGGGGTTAAAAACCAGGTTCAGACCCGGATGCTGCCTGTTGATACTTTTCTCGAAAAACAACACGCACGGTTCGATTTTATCTTCGCCGATCCCCCATACGACTATTATAATATGAGCGATATAATTGATATTATTATGGATGAAAATTGGCTGAAAGAAGATGGCTGGTTTATACTTGAGCACGATAAGCGGCATAATTTTTCAGAGCATTCCAAATGTGTATTCTCAAAACCATACGGCCGAACCATCGTTAGTATTTTCAAAGAGAGTAACGTAGATTTCTGAGACATCCACTGCCAGGCATCATGATTCTTTAACAGGCTCAAATAGCAACCAGAGAAAATCAACCGGACATGAAAAATTCAGCCATCTACCCCGGATCTTTCGATCCCCTCACAAACGGCCATCTTGATATTTTAAAACGCGCCGCTCAAATGTTCGAAAATGTAGTGGTTACTGTAGCTGTTAATAACAAAAAAACAGCACTCTTCTCCGGCGATGAAAGAGTTGAACTGATTCAGGAAGCAATCATGGGTGAAGCGTGGGCATCACGAGTTGAAATAGAACAGTTTACGGGCTTACTGATCAATTTTGCCCGCAAACGTAAAATAAATATACTTTTGAGAGGGGTAAGACAAATCTCCGATTTTGAATACGAATTTCGTATGGCACTTACAAACCGGCGCCTGGCCCCGGAAATTGATACAGTCTTTTTGATGCCTGATGAACAGCTCACGTTTATATCTGGTTCCATTGTAAGGGAAGTTGCGGAATGGGGCGGCGATTTAAACAGTTTTGTGCCGGATAATGTTGCTGAAGCCCTCAGAGAAAAGTTCAAGAAACGCACAGAAGGCTTATAAAAAAAATTGACTATGCCGGTTTTTGTGGCTAAGGCATTTGGGAAGCAGATTGCTGGGTCTTGTCAGCGTACGATAGCTCCAGACCCCTTCGATATTCGGCGTTCAGTTTCCCTTATCCCGGCAAAAAATTGCGCTCCGGTAATGAATGATGAAACGAAACTGATTGATAATTTCAGTAACTTTCATGAAAAATTTTAATTCACTGATTATGATTTCAAAAAGAGCCCAGAACATTTCTCCGTCAGAAACTTTAAAAATATCCGCAAAAGCCAAACAGCTTGCACGGGAAGGTGTTTCAGTAATATCACTCAGTGCCGGAGAACCCGATTTTAAAACTCCGGCTCATATTTGCAATGCTGCAATTGATGCCATTACCGGTGGGTTTCACGGCTATACCATGAATACCGGTATTCCGGAACTGAGGGAAGCCATAAGCGCAAAACTCATGCGCGAGAACCGTATCAATATACCGGCAGATCAGATTGTTCTTTCTAATGGCGCCAAACAATCCATTGGCTTTACCATTCTGGCAGCTATTGATGAAGGTGATGAAGTGATTATTCCCGCTCCTTATTGGGTTTCATACCCTGAAATGGTGAAACTGGCTGGAGGCACACCGGTGCCGGTAAAAACACTATTTGCCAATGATTACAAACTGACACCAGAACAGCTTGAGGAGGCCATCACCCCAAAAACAAAAGCGCTTATTTTATGTTCTCCATCGAACCCTACAGGCTCCTGCTATACCAGGAGCGAGCTGAAAGACCTCGCAAAAATTTTAGAGAAGTACCCTCACATTCTTATTATCTCTGATGAGATCTATGAATACATCGTTTTTGACGGAGAACATACAAGTATTTTAAACGCCGCACCTCAACTCATTGACCGAACTGTTATTATTAATGGATTTTCCAAGGGTTTTGCGATGACAGGCTGGAGACTTGGTTACATGGCCGGGCCAAAACCACTCGTGGATGCTGTGGCAAATATTCAGAGCCAGGAAACCTCTGCACCTTCTACCATATCTCAAATGGCCGGAATTGCTGCATATAACGGAACCATGAAACCGGTTGAAGAGATGCGCATTGCATTTAAAGAAAGGCGGGATTTTGTCGTGAAAGAACTGCGTTCTATTGAAGGAGTTGAGTGCTTTTCACCGTCGGGGGCTTTTTACGTATTCCCGGATATTCACGTATTTTTTGGCAGGCATACACCCGAGGGTGAAAAGATCAATACATCTACCGATCTGTCTCTGTACCTGATCGACCAGCATGGAATTGCAACTGTTCCTGGTGATGCATTTGGGGAACCGGATGGAATCAGATTGAGTTATGCCGTTTCTATGGAAGACCTCAAAGAAGCAATGGCACGATTAAAGGACGGGCTCTCGTCTCTTAACTGAACAAGTTAAAGCGAGTTCCCGGCAGAATTGCTGACGTACACACCGGAAAATTTGCAAGGCAAAATGACAGGTTCCATACTTTTCAGTATTTTGGCACGCTTTATGCGTTAATGCAAATACTGTTTAACCAAATTTGAATAACACGGATTATGCCTACATACGAATACAAACGAGAAGACGGAACCGTTTTTGAATATACCCAAAGCATCAATGAAGATGCACTCGATACATGCCCAACCACAGGCCTTACGGTAAAACGTATCATAAGCGGCGGCGGCGGTGTGGTTTATAAAGGCAGCGGCTGGTATGTTACCGATTATAAAAATGGTAAGGCTACGAACGGAACCAACGAATCGTCCGGTAAGGAAAAACCAGCGGAAACTGCCAAAGCGGAAACATCATCGCCTAAAGCAGATTAGGCACCGGTAGCAGGATACTTATGGATCACCCCAAAACAGAAACACATCAGCAAGCTGTAGATCAATTCATTCTGCTTTGGGGTGAAATGGCTTCGGCCTGGGGTATTAACCGTACCATGGCACAGATACATGCACTTCTTTACGCTGAAAACAAGCCTCTTGATACAGACACAATTATGCAGCAACTGAGCATAAGCCGGGGAAATGCAAATATGAACCTTCGAAATTTGCTCAACTGGCAGCTGATCCAGAAAGTACATTTCAAAGGTGATAGAAAAGACTTTTACACCGCAGAGAAAGATGTCTGGAATATCGTTGCCATCCTGATCCGTGAAAGGCATCAGCGTGAAATCGATCCAATTAAAGAAAACCTGATTCAATTTTTGAAGCCTTTCGGTGAAGGTGGGCATAACCAAACCGAAGAAGCAGATTTCAAAAAAAGAATAGAAGAATTTATTGAATTCCTTGAAATGTTTGAACGGTTTACAAAGGCGCTTTTACCCTATATAAACAAAAAAAATCTGACATTTCTGAAGCACCTTGTAAAACTTGCGGAGGCTCATCAATCTCTTAAAGGTAAAACTGCACCATCAGCAGACAACCAGGCATGAGCGAAACCACAAAAAAAATTGGAAACAGAGGTGAAGACCTCGCTGTTTCATATCTCGAGAAAAAAGGATGGATAATTCTCGACCGAAATTATTTTTTTGAAAAAGCCGAAGTAGACATTGTAGCCACAGATACAAAATGGATTATTTTTGTCGAAGTAAAAACCCGAAGCAATACTTTTTTTGGCAATCCTGAAGAATTTGTAACCCCTGCCAAAGAGGCCAACATTAAAATGGCAGCCGAAGCGTGGATTTATGAACGAAAAATGGAAACGGCTATCGTACGTTTCGACATCATTTCGATCATAGACAACAAGAACGGAAAACCGGAGATTACGCATTTTGAAGATGCATTTCGATAAACAGGCTTTTTGCTGATGCGGGACACGGGCGGTTGTTTATGCCTGTAATGGGTTGTGTATCGATGAATCCATCGATACATCGTATTGCGTGTTATTGATGCTTTACTTTATATAATAGAAATATCAATCTATAAGAACATATTTTCTAATTTGGGTCATGCATTGCACAAAACAGGAAAAAAGAAACCCGCATTTCTTACAAATCAACACTTACATGGTATACCTCTGACAGTACCCCATCTTTAAGTGAAAATTCGGATTTACTGAAAGTGTTGATATATTGCCCGCATAAAAAATTATATTAAGCACGGCCATCCAGATGTCTCCCGTACCACAACATTACAGTATCTACGATTACGTACGCAGCATTCTCTCTATGCCTTTCTTTTTTTTGATACTGCTTATTTTTACCCCTTTTATCGTTCTGGGCCTCATCCTGACTCTTGGCAAATTCAGTAATTTTGTTGTTGAAAAATTAGCCCCGTTAATTGCCAAAGCCACTCTTTCGATCCTTGGTGTTCAATTTAGTGTTATAAACCATAACGGTAGAACCATACCTTCGCCAGCTGTTTTTATATTCAACCATTCTTCAACACTCGACATGCTTACCATTCTTGCAATGGGACTGCCTCGCGTACGTTTTGTAGCCAAATGGCAGTTTCAGTATAATCCGATTTTCCTGATTCTTGGAAGGCTTACCGGGCAGGTTTTTATACGCAGGGAACAATCGGAAAAAGCGATCAAAACACTTCAAAAAAACGTTAAGAGAATTCAAAGGCAAAATCTTTCATTATTAATGGCGCCTGAAGGTTCACGAAAACACCCTGGAATTATCGGCCCATTCAAAAAAGGCCCTTTCCGAATGGCCATGGACCTGAAGTACCCCATTGTACCCATATATCTTGAGGGAAATCGCGATCTAAGCACAGGATCATTTTTGGTTACTAAGCCCGGATCATGCCAGGCACACATTCATGCACCCATCGACACATTCGGTTGGAAAGCCGAAAATCTTGACAAACATATATCCGAAATACGCACCTTATATATGCATTGGGCAGGTGTTGATGAAGAATCAAACATGGCATCAGGCTAAAACTTCGGTGCCTGCAAAAAATCATTTTGTAAGAGCCACAATTTTTATTAGATAGAGATGTCTGCCAAAACTAATTCCTGTCCTGAATGAACCCTTTACTCAATCAAAAAAAGACTGATGATCTGTGCCTGTTTATACAGGAACAACTTACCGAAGGCCTCTCACATGAACGTGCAAAAATTCTTGCTGAACATCTTGGCGCACATGTTCATGGAGATTCGACTGGCTTTTGTGTATGGTATCCCGGTTTGCAACATTATAAATCCGTATTCATTGAGCTTTTTCAGCCAGTCTCTGAGCTGGTCTATGATAAACCCGACCAGCACTGCAGTATGAATTATTTCAGGTTGCCAGCAACCAGAACAGGTGATTTTATCGTGGCCGTAGCAGATGGAATTACAGCAGGAAATGAAACCAGCTTTGGCACATTTTACCAGTTTATCGTGATTAATCATGACGACAGCAAATTAATTATCCGGGATCCTTTGGCATGGTCACTGCCGTACGGGATTTCTGCACCAGCAGAGGTGTATGATGTGAAAGGTGTGTTGCAAAACCGGCAGGATTCTCTCTACTACACGAATCTGGATAGAACGTTCCGGGATATGGATGATCATCGCATTCCCCCATCCACAAACCTGCTCGAAATCCACACCGGCACAAGCACAATGGAAGGCACCCTTCAGGAACTCGCCCTGCGTTTTAAACAGACCGGTTTAAACCTGGCTAATGAACTTCCTCTTTCACCCGACCAAAGACATCTGGCCGGCTTCGATGGCATAGAACTTATGCCGATTGAACCGGTTGTTGAGCATCCTGAAAATCACCGGTTTTGGAATCCTATACAGGAACCTAAACACGATACGGCCGAACTAACCGTCCATCTTCGTAAACCGAATGTAACAAACTGGGGATACGATATTCCCGTTTTTGGTGCATCTGCCATCAACCCTTCGATCTTGACCACGGGAAGGCCTCACGAATTACTGAAACTGATAGAAATTCTGCACAACTTCCCGGCCAGACCCATAAAAATTGTACTTGATGTTGTATTTGGTCATGCCGATAAACAGGCTGTAACCCTGTTGCCGACAGAATTTTTTGCCGGTGAAAACATGTATGGCCTAAATGTAAATTTTAAACATCCATTTGTGAGAGCCATTATTCTTGAGATGCTAAAGCGTAAACTATGCTGGGGCATTGATGGCCTTAGGATTGATGCATCACACGATATTACCTGTTATGACCCTAAAACCGATTCGGTGTACATAGATGACGAATTTCTGAGACAGATAAGTTCAATTGAGGCAGAATCAGCAGGTGTCAGGTTTAAACCATGGATGATTTTTGAAGATGCCCGGCCATGGCCACGTGAAGATTGGGAACTTGCATGCACATATCGCGACGTTACGGTGCAACAAAAACATCCGCATCAGTGGGGCCCCTTGATATTCGCCTATAATAACCCGTATACCTTTACTTTCTGGGTTTCAAAATGGTGGCGGATAAAAGAACAAGGTGTTTATGGCAATAAATGGATTACCGGTTATGCCAACCACGATACTTTCCGCCGGGGAACACAATCGGATCCGTCAAAGGTGAATATAAATCATTTATTGGGAAATTCACTCAAGATGGTGATGGAAAACGCCTATAATAACCCATCAGCCACACTGTTGATGAACGGATTTTTACCGGGTGTACCCATGGATTTTCTGCACGCTGTTGCCGGTACTCCCTGGACTTTCTTCAGAAATACTGACAGGGAATTTGCCGCTAAAGTTGTTTCAGAGGAAGCTCATTTCACAGAATGGCAGATTACAAGTATTGAGTATAGAAACTCCCGCTTTTTTAAAAAAGTTAAAAACCTTGGTTTTACCACCCTGCCAGGATTAAGAAGATTTGCAAAAACCCTTCAACACCTGTTAACGGAAACTGATTTTAATCTTATCCTGACGGCTAATTTACTCAACAGTTTTGATCCCCCCTTCGAAGTGCAAAACTGGAGTGTTCAGAAATTGAATCTTTACGCCTCCTGCTGGATGGAAGATGTTCATGAATATTGTAAAACAGACTTGCACACCGATACAGTAGATGTGCGCAAATCTGCATTTAACTATCTCGTAAGACAATTCAGGCTTCGAAACAAATGGCTGAATACCAACTTTGGCGCCGATGATTTCTTATCTTATCGTGAACCTGTTGAAGGATCAGTTATTTATTACGGTTACAGAAAAAATGAAGTGACTGGCAAAGAGATTATTTTCCTTGCAAATATGGAAGGCCAGTCGCGGCAGGTAACGCCATCTCAGTTTCATTTTCCTGTTAAAAATCCCGAATTGTGGAAAGCAGCTGTATCCACTCCTTCCGTACGTGCACGAAGGATTGATCAACCGTTAAGGCTATCAATCTCTCAGGGAATTATATTCGAAAAAGAGGAATAGTAGCCTTCCTGTTAATTTATAAAATTATGCGTTCAGGGCTGGAAAACGAATGCTGAATAAAAAAAGGTTGATTCGATACAGTGATTGAACCAACCTTTAAATTATTTATTTTTTGGAGTCTGTATAACAGACTGAATGCAAAAATCTATTATTCCCTGTAAAAAAAGATCTTTTTATTGGCAGCATCCTTGCCACTCTTAATTTTTATATTATTTTCCTGGTTATACTGATAGACCGCTGTACGCATTGAATTTACACTTTTTTCATTTGTATATGTAACTTCTACAGCCTGCCCTCCGGGTTCGAGTTTATCCAAAGCGTCCATGAGTGGTTTAAACTTCGATGAACGCCTTTTACTTGATTTTATTTGTGAGCGTTTAACAAATTTTATGTTCATGCTATCTTTTTTTTTAACATATTATTTATTTTCTGCATACAGACCTGTAAGGCAGAGTATTGTTATTTTTATATAAACAAAATAAAAAAAATTATTATTAAATATCTATTTCAATAGCTGTAAATTGAAATAGCCGATATACCCCAATATTTATTTTTTGATCCGATCAAAATTTTAATAAAATATGGGTTTTCAATCATCAATTTTTAACATAATACAAATATACTTTTCAACAAATCAGTTTATTTGAGATTTACATTATCAATCATCTTGAGCTATGCTTGAAACCACACGTCACAACTACAGGCTAATCACTATCTTTATTTCCATGATTGCTGCAGGCTTGCCGCTATGGACCAGTAATATACGCCAGATCGATTTCAACAATATCAACTTTCTGGTTCTATGGATACTTATCGGAATTGCTGCTTCATTTGTTGTGCAGTTTGTGGTGAACCTGAAACCAAGGGACATTATTGGCAGTTTCGCCATTGGGTACGTAAGTGCCGTTGTTCTTCATTTTGTGGGCACCATCCTGATATCAAGCTATGTACAGGTACAATTCGAAGTTTCACTGCTTCTTGCCCTGCTTGCCGGCATCTCTTCCGGATGGATCGGATCTTTGATCTGGGGCGGAGTAAAACGAAAAAGGCCCAAAAAAAAGTAATTGCTAACGTATACTTCCTGTTGTCATAATGCGTACCCCAACACCAATCAACATTGTACTCTTAGGCTGAACCGGAATGCCGCTATCACCCAAATATTCGGCATGCAGCCCAAAGCGTACCTGGCCTGCAGCAGTTTCCGATCCTATTTCAGCACGGATTTGCCCGTTCATCCATGAATCATTTTTCAGCAGGGTACCCATAAGGTAACCATCAAGATAGAAATTTGCATTGCCGCTCACCGGACGCTGATACGCTGCATTGACCCTTAGCGAATTGATTAGCTCATCCCAGTTATAAGCCCCGTTTTGAAATGTGTTGGGAGTACGTTTTTCCCAGGTAATGGTATAATGGTCGTACTGAAAAGCCAATAGCATATCGCTGTTTGATGAGAGGTTAAATGGCAGCACCAACCGGGTCATTGCACTGCCAAATACCATCGTACGCTCCTCGCCAAACCTGAAGTTATCGATATCGTGCTTGCACCTGTGGTAGTAGCCAAACTGGATAAACGGCCGCCCGATTCTGCGTGTATAAAGCAGCCCTTCTTCCCAGAAAATGGCCCGCGGACTAAAATTGATGTCATTATTGGTATCTGCAATAAATTCGATCTGACCGGTAACGGCAAGGCTCGACTCATTTCCCTTCCGGTATATTTCCATATAGGCGCCAAGGTGCTGGTACCACGCGTGATTTTCGTCACCATAAAGGCCATAACTTCCAAACGAACCCCAACCGCCAACTTGCGAAAACCATGCAATGTCTTCACTGCCTACATCCACCGCCGGGTTCTCAAGCGGGTTCAGGATCATTCCCCGTTCAATAAGGCGCTGCGCACTGCATAGCTCGGTCCCCATTAGAAAAGCAATTAATGACATGATAATAATGAGATTTTTCATGATCCTTCATAGAGATAAACTTTCAACGATGTATACTATTAAAAATCAATTTCAGGGTAATTTATTGTGGTTCATTTTACCATCGCCACCCCTTACCACTAATTTTACCCCAAAAGCCGGGCAAGACCCTATCAGAGATGGCAGATAAAACTTCGTGAACCTTGGTTTGTGCCGTCAAGTCAGAGGTACATAGTTCTTTGACATGCTGTAGTAGAGATGATGCAATCCTGAGATCAGCCCCGGCTGGTGTAGGGACGAAGCATCGGCAACGCCCTCCGGGAATGTCGATGGGGAGGTATACTGAATACGATACAATTGCCGTCTGCTTTAGCTGACGGATTAGAAAGCTTCCA
>SKKO01000193.1 GCA_007123715.1 Balneolaceae bacterium
AGCTCACCGGCCTACATGGCCAAACCCTTCCTGCCTTCACTTACTCTGTTACTCTGTTAATCGGTTCGTCTGTTCCTCTGTTATTCTGGGGTTTTCCAAGCCGGAGAAGCTCTCCGGCCTACGTTAAATTATGAGAATAACCGTTTGAACCATGCAATTTTGGTGTCGTCGTAAGGCATATATCGAATATCCGTATCCGGCCAAAACGGCTTTTTCAGGATAGATTGTTTACGGCTGAATGCATCAAAACTGTATTTCCCGTGGTAAGAGCCAATTCCGCTGTTCCCCGCGCCACCAAACGGAAGGGCGGGATTAAACGTATGAAAAGGCGCTTCATTAATGCATCCCCCACCAAAAGGAACTTCGTCCATCACACGCTGCTGCAGGTCTTCATCATTGGTAAAGATATAAAGCGCGAGTGGGGCAGGCCTTTTTTGCAGTTCATGGATCACTTCATTCACATCTTTGTATGTAATCATCGGCAGAAGAGGGCCAAATATTTCATCCTGCATAATTTCATCATCCCAACCGGCCCTGATCAGCGCGGGTTCTATAAACCGGTTCTCACGGTTTGATGCGCCTCCAAAAAGCACTTCACTCTTTTCAAGAAGTTTTACCAGGCGATCAAAGTGCTGATGATTTATGATCCTCGTATAGTTTTCACCGGGAATAAAATCGTCACTAAAAAACTGTTTCAGCGCCTCCCGGCTTTGTTCTATGAATGCTTTCTCGAGCTTTTTGTGAATTAATACAAAATCGGGGGCTATACAGGTTTGTCCTGCATTGGCACATTTTCCAAGCCAAACTCTCTTGGCAGTTGTTTCCAGAGGGGCATCTTCATGTATAATAACAGGGCTTTTACCGCCCAGTTCCAGTGTAACAGGAATCAGTTTTTCAGCAGCGGCTTTCATTACAATTTTTCCAACACGGGGGCTCCCGGTAAAAAAGAATTTATCGAACGGCTGTTGAAGCAAATTAGCCGTCTCTTCAGGACCACCCTCAATAACTGTTACCACTTCCGGATCAAAGTATTTCTGCACGAGCCGGTTCAGTAATCCTGAAACCTCTTGTGTAAGCTCCGATGGTTTTATGACAACCATATTCCCCGCAGCCAGGGCTCCTGCCAGAGGCAGTAGGGTAAGGTGAACCGGGTAATTCCAGGCCCCGATAATCAGTACTGTGCCGTATGGCTGCTTATTGATGAAATTTTTGGATGGGAAAGTAGTAACGGTAGGATTAACCGTGTCCGGTTTCATCCACGAGCGAAGGTGCTTGAGCTGGGTTTCGATTTCCTGCAATACCAGAAAAATTTCGGTAATATAAGCCTCGCTGTAAGGTTTGCCAAAATCACTGTTTAATGCATCAATCAGTAGGTGTTCATTTTCCAGGACAAGCTTCTTCAGGTTTCTCAGATGTTTTTTTCTTGCATCATAAGAGCGGTTAACTCCTTTTAAAAAAGCTTTCTTTTGAAGTTCTGCAATTTCTGAATAGTTCATGATGATTTGGGTTCTCTTCCGATAAATGAGTCCATAGACTGATAAGCGCCCGTTACACTTCCTGAAAGCCAGTCGAACACGCTTGGGGGCAGTACAGCCTTAAGCAGCGGCACAAAACGTATCATCAATGGTGCCTTTATTTCATTTTTACCCCGGGCTATTCCTGTTATCATCCGTTCAACGATATCATCAGTTTTAAGGATTGGCACAAAGAGCGGGGCTTTTACACCTTTAAACATTCCTGTGTCGATGTAACTTGGTATGACTGCCGTAACACCGATACCGGTTTTCAGCTTTTTCATTTCAATGCGAAGCGATTCACTCCACCCCAGGATCGCCCATTTGCTGGAGGCATACACGCTTAACCTCGGGACACCTGTGTAACCGGATGCCGAAGCCAGATTCACGATTTGTCCCGATCCGCGATCCATCATTGCATTCAGAAAAGCCTTCGTTACCAGCATACTGCCTGTTGTGTTAATCCGAATGGTTTGTTCAACTTCTGCATCAGAGTGTTCATGGAACATTTTGCCGATGACAATACCTGCACAGTTAATAATGATATCCGGTAGAAGATTATGTTTGAGAAGCTTTTCGGCTTCCAAATGAATGAGTTCCGGATCAGAAATGTCAATACCGGCAGTAATTATCCTTGTTTTGGAGACATTCGCTGCTTTCATCTCATCGAGAATTTCAGGATTTCGGTCCCAAAGTATAAGGGTGGATTCTGCAATACCCGATACTTGTTCAGCAAACCGTTTGCCAATTCCACTGGCAGCGCCGGTAATGAGAATCGTCTTTTGATGGTAGTATTTTTTCAGCATTCTTAAATCTAATAAAAAATGGCGGGCTCTTACTAATTGTTATTCCGCTACGGCAATTAATTATTTTAAATTATTTAGATACCGGGTTGTCATGAATACTCATCAATCAGATTTTCCGGCAATGAAGAGTTGCCAGTATAGAGGATGCAGGCTTTGGATAAGCTTGACAAGTTTATCGAACCATCTACTGTAATTTGTTACTGATTTAAGGAAAGGCTTATTTTATGGTTAAACATTACCTCCATCCATTGCTATGAAAAACTATCTATACACTCTTTCTATCTTTCTCCTTTTATTTTCCGGATGCCGGCAGGCAGCCACCATTGATGACGCGGCTCAGCGCATCACCCAGCAGTCGCTCTTAAGCCATATCGAAGTACTCGCATCCGATGAGTTTGAAGGGCGTGCTCCCGCAAGCCGCGGCGAGGAATTGACTGTCAATTATCTGGTGAGTGAACTTGAACAGATGGGTATTGCCCCAGGCATGCCGGATGGGACGTATATCCAGGAGTTTCCGTTGCTGGGCCAGCAGATTGACGGATCAACTGCACGTTTTACCATCTACAGGAACGGCAGCCTCATACAGGATTTGAGCTTTGGCTCCGATTTTATGGCATGGCCTGCCAACGAAGCAGAGCAGGTTTCCATCAGTAATGCCGGGTTGATCTACGTTGGCTATGGAATACAGGCGCCGGAATTTGACTGGGACGACTACAAGGATGTGGATGTAGCGGGAAAGGTACTCGTCTACAAAAACAGCGACCCTTCTCATGACCCCGATATTTTTGAAGGCGATGCTCGCCTCTATTACGGCCGGTGGAGCTATAAATTTGAAAAAGCAGAGGAAATGGGTGCTCTGGGCGCCATTATTATCCATACCACACCCACGGCGGGTTATGGCTGGTCGATTGTGGAAAGCAGCTGGGGACGCGAACGCTTTGCACTGAAAGGTGGTGATGATGAAAGCGGGCCAAAACCGGAATTTAATGCCTGGTTTACCGAGGAGAACAGTTCAGCACTTTTCGAAGCTGCGGGGCTTGATTTGCATGAAATGCTGGAAGCAGCAGCCAACCGTGATTTTCATCCGAGAGAGCTGGAAGGGGTGACTCTCAATGTGAACTTATCAGCAAGTTACAGTGATATGTCGTCCCGAAACGTAATCGGCAAAATCGAAGGCAGTGACCCAGATCTGCGCGACCAATATCTCATTTTTTCCGCCCATCACGACCACCTTGGAATTGCACCCGAACCGGTAAATGGCGATTCGGTTTTTAACGGTGCCTGGGATAATGCCTCAGGGACGGCCTCAGTACTGGAAGTTGCCGGTGCACTGAAAGAGATCGAAGGCCAGCTGCGGCGCTCCGTTCTCTTCATGTTTGTAGGTGCCGAGGAAATGGGCCTGCTTGGATCCCGCTATTGGTCTCAGAATACAACAGTACATCCCGGTAAGGTTACGGCAAACATTAACCTCGACAGCATGCAGATATTTGGCGAAACCAACGATATCGTATTGGTAGGATACAGCCGAAATACTCTTACAGATGTCTTCCGGACCCACGCGGAAGCCGCCGGCCGGGTTGTGGTTCCAGACCCGCAGCCCCAGCAGGGATTTTTCTACCGGTCTGATCATTTCTCATATGCACGTATCGGAATACCCGCCATCTATCCGAACTATGGGAATGACTACATCGATAAACCCGAAAACTGGGTTGCGGTTACCGACAGCGTACGAACAGCCAATTACCACGCACTATCTGATGAAATCAACGAATACTGGGATATGGCAGGAATGGAAACGGACGTGCGCCTCATCTTTAAAGTGGCATACGACGTTATTAACCGGGATGAAAAGATGGAATGGGTTCCCGGAGATGAATTCGAAGCCGTACGGCAGCAGTATCTCAATGAACTGTAAAAGGAAGCCTTAACAACTTCTTCACGTAAAACGTATAAGTTGAGCCACGATATACGATATGTGGCATTAATGCGGTGTAAACGATGAAATGACAGGTAAGTCATCCCATTCTATTTTACTGTTGACATGACACTACTGACATTGTGAAGTTAATTACCCAAAAATTACGATTATTTGTTTTTGCCAGCCAAAAAAGGGGCTCCAATAAGAGCTGTCAGAAAGTGATACAACCTTTGTGACTTTTCGTGGCAAAAGAATTCAAATTTCTATTTTCTTACTTATCTGAATAATGAAACAAATTTTTCCAATCATCATCTCTGTCATACTCTTTATTGATTTTGCTGAAGTGGGTACAGAAAAACCCGCATACCTGCTCTATAACAAAGACGGTGATGTGATTGAGTACAGCACACTTCTTGAGCAGTCCCAGGCAAGCGATCTCATATTCTTCGGAGAGTTGCATAACAGTGCCATAGCCCATTGGCTTCAGTATGAACTGGCAAGAGACCTTGCTGAAGTTGATTCGAGGAACCTGCACATCGGCATGGAGATGTTCGAAGCTGATCAGCAGGTGTTGATTGACGAATATTTTTCCGGCCATATCAGTCAGCGAAGTTTTGAAAGTGATGCAAGACTTTGGAATAATTATCAAACAGATTATAAACCCATCGTTGAATTTGCCCGTGAAAACAGGCTGAAAGTGGTGGCTACGAATATTCCCCGCAGGTATGCTTCATCTGTTTATATGCAGGGTCTGGATGCGCTGGATTCACTCGATAATCAGGCAAAAAACTGGATGGCACCCTTGCCCATTCAGGTCGACAAGGAACTTCAGTCCTATAAAAACATAGCGGAAGCCGCCCG
>SKKO01000220.1 GCA_007123715.1 Balneolaceae bacterium
ATATTCCCGAAACAGTTAGTAACGTCACCATCATAACGTTTTTTTTATGATGTTCGGTATATGTACGGATTTACATCACGATCTGATCTTTGATTCCCATAAGCACCTTGGGGCATTTATCAATGCCATGAATGAATCAAACGTTGATTTTATCATCCAGCTTGGAGATTTCTGTTTCACGCAGAGCCATAATCGTTCAATTCTTGATCTCTGGAATACATTTGATAGCCCTTCGTACCACGTGATTGGCAATCATGATCTTGAATTTTCCACATCCGTTGACGAAGTCGTCGATTTCTATGGGATGGTAGCAGCTTATTACTCCTTTGATTTTAACGGTGAATCTTCATATTTACTAGATCCGGTTTCGATTTCTAGCCTGATATCTAAAATCCGACCTGCCATCATTGAAACGGCATCTCCGAATTTCACAGGGAGCAAAGAATCAAAGGCTGGCAACCATTACGAACTTTTTTAACCTTTTAGCCGTACTTTTCTGATGTATCAAAAATACATTTATCAAGAAACACAATGACTGACTATTTTTTGGAATTCTATAAAGGGCTTGACAGGCAGGGGCCCGGTGATGATAAATACACTGAATTGGCGTTTCGGCTGCTTGAAGAACTTCCTTCCAGTCCCCGTATTTTGGATATCGGTTGTGGAACCGGGAAACAGAGCCTGGTACTCGCGGCTCTCACTCCCTGTGAAATCACGGCAACGGATATCTATGACTGTTTGCTCGAAAAATTGAAGGAAAATGCCCGGAATCAAAAATTGAAAGGTACCATCAAAACCTTGAATGCCTCCATGTTTGATCTGCCGTTCGAAGATGAGGAGTTCGATGTGATCTGGTCAGAAGGAGCCATTTATATCATGGGTTTCGAAAAAGGGCTGCAAGAATGGAAAAGGTTTCTAAAACCCGGAGGCTACCTCGCAGTGTCAGAAATAAGCTGGATCCGTAAAGAAATTCCGGATGAAATCTTCAGCTTCTGGACTACAGCCTATCCGGAAATGAACTTTGTTACAGACAAGATAAAAGCGATTGAAAATTGTGGCTACCGCCCGATTGCCCATCTCACCCTGCCTGAATATGGTTGGCTGGAAAACTACTATTGTCAAATGGAATCATTAAGAGAAAATTTCCTGGGCCGCTTCGGCCATATTGAAGAGGCACGCATGATCGTGGAAAATGAGCTGGATATGGAGATGAATTTGTACCGGAAGTTTAAGCCCTATTACAGCTATGTGTACTATATCATGCAAAAACCGGCCTGAGTCATCAAATATGAAACCTGAATGGATGAAAGATATCTATATATAAATTATTCAAACAAAAGATCACGATGAAACGACCCCGCATCAGCTAACCAACAAACAAAATACCTCATGCAATAAGATAACATTGCTGAATAGATTTCGTAATAGATTAAAAATGTTACCGGCTTATCATGAAACGAATTTCAACCGATATCATCATTTACGCACCAAAAGAAATTGTCTGGAAAGTTCTGACTGACTTTAAATCCTATCCCGACTGGAATCCATTCATCAAATTGTTTAAAAGAGTACCCGAAAAAGGCAGGAGATTTAAAGTGGTTATTCAGCAGCCCGGATCTAAACCAATGACCTTCTCCCCTGTTTGCCTCGAACTATCAGATAACTCAGAATTACGCTGGCTTGGAAGCCTCGGTTTCAAAGGGCTGTTTGACGGCGAACATATTTTTGAATTGTTCGATGAAGAGTATGGCAAAACCCGTTTCGTACAAAGGGAAAATTTCAGCGGTATTCTGGTACCTCTCCTATGGAAACAATTAGATAAAAAAACCCGAAAAGGATTCGAACTAATGAATGAAGCACTGAAAGAACGTGCTGAAAAAACCTACAGGGAAATTCCTGCATAGAGATCCATTAGCCATCTCCACCACTCCCATTCTACAGCAACATAACTGGCGAGTTGAAATCTTGTAAATGCAGATCGTGCTGATGATTCAAACTTTAAAAACAGTATATTTAAATTAGACAAAAATATCGAGGATAAAATGAATAATAAGAATCAAATTGATAGAATAACCCGCCGGAAATTTTTACAAACAGGAGCCACATTCGCAGCCTCTGCAATGTTGACGGGTTTTGGAGCTTCAAAAATATTTGGCGCTGCAAATGATTCCGTTGATACCACTTCTAAATATGTAACCCTTAACAACGGTATTATAATGCCAATTCTTGGATTTGGCACTTTATACCTTACTGGTTCAGTTGGTGAAAAATGTGTTTCTGATGCAATTTCCGTTGGATATCGCCTTATTGATACTGCCACGATCTATAATAATGAGGATGCAGTAGGAGCCGGGATTAAGCTTAGCGGAATTGACAGAAAAGAACTTTTTGTAACCTCGAAAGTATGGGTTGACGATTCAGGTTATGAAAAAACAAAAGTGGCTTTTGAAACTTCTCTTGAAAAACTTGGCCTTGATTATTTAGATCTTTATTTGATACACAGGCCTCGTGGTGATGTAAAAGGGTCATGGAAAGCAATGGAGGAACTTTATAAAGAGAATAAGATCAGGGCAATTGGTGTAAGTAATTTTGAACCAAACCACCTCATTGAGCTCATTTCAGACAGTGAAATAAGGCCTGCGGTTAATCAGATTGAAGCACATGCCTACTTCCAGCAACCAGTTGATTATGAATATTTAAATCAAAGTAATGTCCAAATGCAAGCGTGGTCTCCTTTTGCACAAGGCCGAAATGGACATTTTACAGATCAAACACTTGCAGAAATCGGTAAAAAACACAACAAGACCAATGCACAGGTGAGCTTAAGATGGCACTACCAAAGGGGTATCGTTACAATCCCGAGGACATCACAAAAAGCACACATGATAGAAAACCTGGATATTTTTGACTTTGAGATTAATGAGTCTGATATGAATACCATATCCAAATTGGATTTAAATACAACACAATTTCCTGAATGGGAATAAGGAAGCAGTTTTACTGCCATTTTTATGGAGTTAACTGATATCGGCTATGTGTAGTGTGGAACTGTAGAATTATATTTCCTTATACAGAATCCCATATCCATACATAAGAATATAACATCTGAATAGAACCAGGGGTAATCCACATGACTATTCAGTTACCTTAATATCGATTTATGAATCCCCTCAAAATCTCTGTTGTACAATTTGAGCACAAAAGTGCTGACAAAATTAGTAACCTCCAGGTGATTGATCAGATGAGCCAACGGGCCGCCGCTGATGGTGCTGATGTGATAGCTTTTCATGAGTGCTGCATCAGCGGATATACCATAGCCAGGTCTTTGTCGAAATCTGAGTTGCTTGAACTTGCAGAGATAATTCCCGGCGGACCTTCAACCACAACTTTGACAAGGTTAGCCAAAAAGCATGATATTGTACTTTTCGCAGGTCTTTTAGAAAAAGATGAGAATGATAAAATTTACAACAGTTATGTTTGCGTAGATAAAAACGGATTGATTGCGTGTCACAGAAAACTTCATCCGTTCATCAGTCCGCACCTTTCACCGGGCAATCGTTATACTGTTTTTGATCTGATGGGCTGGAAGTGTGGTATCCTCATCTGTTATGACAACAACATTATCGAAAATGTGCGTGCCACTAACCTGCTGGGTGCAGACATTATCTTTATGCCACATGTAACGATGTGTACACCCTCAACCCGTCCGGGCGCCGGATATATTGATCCCGCACTCTGGGAAAACAGGCACGAGGATCCAACCTCGCTTCGGATAGAGTTCGACGGACTGAAAGGGCGAGAATGGCTTATGAAATGGCTGCCATCCCGGGCTTACGATCATGCGATGTATGTGATCTTCTCAAACCCGATAGGAATGGATCATGATCAACTCAAAAATGGCTGTTCCATGATCATCGATCCATTTGGAGATATCCTTGCCGAATGCCGTAAACTGGATAACGACATGGTAACAGCAGTCATTACAGCATCCAAATTAAAAGATGCCGGCGGGTACAGGTATAAAAAAGCAAGACGGCCTGAGCTTTATGAAAAAATTATTTCACAGGAGCATCATTCATCACAAAAAGTGGCCTGGTTAGACCCGTAACTGATATTATATTCTTTTTCTCTAATTAGACCAATAATCATGAATTATGCCATTGGCATCCCGATTGGGAATGGATAGATCTGAAAAGACCAAAGTATTCGTTAGAACTGGTATTTTCGTGCCATTCATTTGCAGCCGGTCAATGTCTTGATGATTCAAAGCCGGTCTATTAGCTTACTGATTCCCTGTGAAAATAGCAGTCTTCGATCCCCGCTCATCCCGCTCAAATTTTTTTTTAGCAATGTTCTATTTAATTTGTGATAGAATGACTAAATAAATAGATTCTCAAACAAAAAGTACATTTTTAATACAGTGTACACCTTATTTGACGGATACGGCCTGTATTTAAAAAAGTCTATTCCACAAAAAACCGTGATGATTTACAAAAATCATAATTAAAACCTGAATCTATGATTAAAATAATTTCGTTTATCTTATTGACCACCATGCATATACAAGCAATGGAAACCGATATCAAAGAAATCGGCGACAGTGAGGAAGATCAGATACGATTGCGCTGGGATCAGTTTATCACTTACTGGGAAGCTGGAGATGCCGCTTCATGTGCTTCATTTTATACTCCATCCGGAATGAATATCCCTAATGCATTTGAACCGAATTCCGGCCGTGAAGAAATTGAACAATTTTATACTTTTTTGTTTGACAATAACCAGAGCTCAGTCTATAAACACACCACACACGACCTTAAAATATTAGGAAATGATGCTGTTGAATATGGTGAATTCTCTGTTGACTGGATTACTAATGAAGGTACCTCATGGACTTATAAGGCAAGAACAATGGCTCACTGGGTAAAAAACCGAGACGGAATCTGGGAAATTGAAAAACTGCTGTTTAATCTTGCTCCGGAATAGTCTTGTTGACAAGACAAACAACGGCTAATACCCTATGAAATGCAGGATATTCTTTTTTTGCTGTTCAAAGAGTGTATTGAGCCGAAAGCAATAACCACAAAATTCAGATA
>SKKO01000064.1 GCA_007123715.1 Balneolaceae bacterium
ATAACAGCAACCCCAAACCGGGTATCAGGATTAGAGATCTGTCGAATTTGGGTCATGCAATGCACAAAACAGGAAAATTGTCTCGATGAGATCAGCCTTCCTTCCCCCTTAGGTGTCGGAATGTCTGCGCCACTAACCGGCGTACAACACTTAGCGCATTCCTTCTTGCTTGTAGCTGTCTACCATTTTTAGGAAGTTTTGTAGCAAGAGTGAACCCACCTGTCCGGATTTTTCGGGGTGGAATTGCACCCCCATGTAATTGTCTTTGGAAACAACTGCGGCAAAATCCCTGATGTATTTGCAGGATGCAAGTGTATATTCGTTAGTAGGTGCGTAGTAGCCGTGCACATAATACAAAAATTGTCTGTTGTCGATTCCTTTGATGAGCGGATGATTTGCAATGGAATCAAACTGGTTCCATCCCATGTGCGGTACTTTTGCTTTGGAGGAATCGAATTTTTGAAGCCGTCCCGGAATGATGCCAAGGGTTTTGCAGTCCCCTTCTTCCGATGACTCAAAAAGTAGCTGCATGCCAAGACAAATACCGAGAACCGGTTTTTTGGTATTTTTTAACCAAATATCCAGATCTTTGGCCCGCAGGTCATCCATTGCAGCGGCAGCATGGCCAACTCCGGGAAAAATGATTGCATCAGCTCTCTCCAGCTCTTCGGGACAATCCGAAATAAAATATTCAGCGCCCAACCGGTCCAGCGCATTGGCTACAGATGCGAGATTACCGGCTTTATATTTAATGATTCCAATCATAATTTTTTGAGTGAATAGGCAAAAAACAAAGAACAGAAGTGACAGGGAGCCCTAACATGACATCACCTGCGATACTCTATTAAAAGAAGAAGTATAAATTTTTCACTTTATCTTTTTTTGCCTGGTCACTTTTTTAAATAGTTCCTTTAGTTGTTGGTAAAATGCCCATATTTCGTTCATTTCTGCTTACGGAAAATCGTAATGCTTTTGCAAAACCTTTGAACACAGATTCTATCATGTGGTGTTCATTTTTTCCGTTTGCTCCAACATGAAGTGTTGCTTTTGCGTTCATTGCCAGCGTATAAAAAAAATGTTCCAGCATCTCAGTTGGAAAATCACCGACATACTCCCGCTTCAGGGGCACATCCCATCGCAGGTATGGGCGGTCAGACAGGTCAATTGCTACCGTAGCCTGTGCCTCATCCATAGCTAAAACAAAACCATAGCGTTGTATTCCGGCCTTACTCTCGCCCAGGGCTTTTCTGATTGCCTGCCCCAGGGCAATGGCCGTATCCTCAATGGTGTGGTGTTCATCTACTTGCAGGTCGCCATCACATCGAAGGGTTAAATCAATAAGGCCGTGCCTGGCAATCTGGTCAAGCATATGGTCAAAGAAGCTGAGCCCGGTTTGGATGTCACTTTTCCCCGTTCCGTCCAGGTTCACGGTAACAGAAATCTGTGTCTCTTTGGTGTTGCGGTTAATAGAAGCCTTTCGTTCGGGGAAGAGAATTTTTTTGGCAAGAGTTTCCCATGTTTCAGCATCAGCCAGAATATTTCCCTCAGAAATCAGAAAATAGGAGTTTTCTTTTTTGATAACCCCATCTGCATGATCTGCATCGAAAGAGTGATTATTCACCTGTTCACTTTCCAGAATATCCTGTTGATCCAGTGACAGAATCGATCCATCGAAAGAAAGTTCATACCCATGCAGCTGTAAATATTTGATGGCAAAAATGGATGTGGGCGGCAGGTGCTTTTCAGAAACTGAGGAGAATGCACTCTTATCTATAAAAATTTTCATGTGATAAGCGATTTTATAGTTTTGAGAAAACGGACATTTTCATCGGGCATCCCGATGGTCACTCTTAGGCAGTCATCGCAATGTGGCTCATTGCCACGGTAACGTACAATGATGCCATTCTCTGCCAGTTTCTCATAGATCTGTCTGGCATTCCTGATTTTGAAAAGGAGGAAGTTGGCATCAGTGGGGAATACTTTTTCTACCGAATTGGCCTGCCTTAGCTGCTCAGCGACATATTCACGCTCTTCAATAATCTTTTCGATGTTGAATTTAACAAGTGGCATGTTTTCAAAAGCTTTCATGGCGGTATCCGCTGTAAGCTTATTGATATTGTAAGGAGCTTTAACCCGGAGCATCACGCGGATTATTTCCGGACTGGATATGGCAATACCCAACCGGATGCCGGCAAGGCCGAACGATTTTGAAAAGGTTTGCAGCACCACAAGGTTTGGATATTGCTGCACAAGCGGAGCCATCGATTCCTGTTTTGCAAAGTCGATGTACGCTTCATCCACAACCACAATACCGGGGAATGAAGCTACAAGTTTTACCATATCGGTCAGCTTTAGCGAATTTGCTGTAGGATTGTTTGGAGAACAGAGAAAGAGAATTTTGGTCTTATCATCGGTTACTTTCAGTATTTCCTGCGGCCGTAAATGGAACGATTCGGTTAAAAGCACCTCTTTGATGCCGATATTGTTAATATGTGCCGCTACTTTGTACATACCATAAGTGGGAGGGGTTATGATGATTGAATCTTTACCCGGTTCACAAAAAATCCGCATCAGCAGATCAATCGGTTCATCGCTGCCAACGCCCAGGAATATATTTTCAAAATCAACCTGCCGCCATACTGCAATTTTTTTTCTGAGGGCATCCTGAGTGGGGGCCGGGTAGCGATGGAGATCCAGTGAGTTTCTGATGGGTGAGCCGAGGCTGTTTTCATTTGCATCAAGCAGCAAGCCCTTGTCAAAATCATCCCGGGCGCTGCGGTAGGGCGTTAATTTTCGAATGTTTTCGCGCATGAGCGATTCGATGTTGATATCCGGCATGATAGTAGAAATCGATTTTGCGTTGTTATCTTTTTGAAATTCCCCGCATCTGGAGTTGGGAGATGGATATCGTTAAAAGGCTGTTATCCCTTCTTCAACCACCCCCGTCCCCTCCTTGCGAAAGAGGTGAAATTTTTTACTAATCTTGTAACATTTCAGACAGTTTTTTTAACCTCAGGCTTACGGCGTTTTTATGGGCATCGAGCCCTTCCAGTTCTGCCAGTATTTCAACTGCCGGACCAAGATGTTTGAGTCCCTGTTCCGAAATCTTTTGCATGGTAATAAATTTTTGGAAACTGTGCAGATTTACCCCGCTGTACATTTTTGCGTAGCCGTAGGTTGGCAGTGTGTGGTTGGTTCCGGAAGCATAATCTCCCATACTTTCGGGTGTCCACGGCCCGATAAACACCGAACCCGCATTGATCACCCTTTCAGCCAGGTCATCTGCATCTATCGTGTTTATAATGAGATGTTCCGGTGCATACCGGTTTGAAAAATCCATCGCCTCACCGGTATCGCTTGTTATCAGAATGTAACTTTTTTCGAGTGCCTGCGCTGCAAAATCCTTGCGGGGCAGCTTTTCCAGTTGTTCCTTTAGTTCCCGGGTGATAGCTTCTGCATCCGTACCTTTTGTAATCACGAGAATGGCCTGGCTGTCAGCTCCGTGTTCTGCCTGTGAAAGCAGGTCGGAAGCCACAAAGGCCGGGTCAGCATGTTCATCGGCAATCACCAGCACCTCAGACGGCCCGGCCGGCAGGTCTATGGCGACCATGGCATCGCTGTTCTGAAGCAGCATTTTGGCGGCTGTAACATATTGATTGCCCGGGCCAAATATTTTATCCACTTTGGGGACGCTTTCAGTTCCAAATGCCATTCCGGCAATAGCCTGTGCACCCCCTGCTTTAAGAAGGGTTTTAACTCCTGTTTTTTGTGCAACATAAATCACAGATTCCGGCAGGTTTCCATCCTTGTCAGGAGGGGTGGCCATCACAATGGTCTTGCAGTCTGCAATCAATGCGGGAATTCCAAGCATCATGGCTGTTGACGGCAAGGGTGCAGTTCCGCCGGGAATGTAGAGGCCAACCCGTTCTATCGGCCTTGCAACTCGCCTGCAAAGCACACCTTGCTGGGTTTCTACCTCAAGAGATGCACTCATTTGGCCCATGTGAAAACGGAAAATGTTATTGATGGCCAGGTCGATGGCATCTTTTACCACCGGGCTCAGGTTTACCTCAATGTCAGCCGGATGAACCGTAAGTGGCTGCGGATCGGTACCGTCAAATTTTTTAGTGTATGTTCGGATTGCCGAATCCCCGTTTTGCTCAACGTCATCAAGAATAGGCTGTACCTGTTCAAAAACAGAGCGAAAATCCATTTTTGGACGCTTGCAAAGGTTTTCCTTTTGCAGATTTGACAGGTCATTATAAAAGTAAATTTGCATAACAGTATTATTGAGCAGCGGGTATCAGGTATTAAGATTTTTATGAAACGGAATATGTTTCACTACTCAATACTCACTGCTATTCATTAAACAATCATCGATTCAATAGGCAGCATCACGATGCCTGTTGCTCCGGCTTCTTTCAGTTGTTCCATCACATCCCAGAATGTAGAAAGCGGTATTACTGTATGAATCGCCACCATTCCGTTATCGGCAAGGGGCATTACGGTTGGGCTTTTCAATGAGGGAATAATGGATTTAATTTTGGATACGGCTTCCTGCGGAGCGTTCATCATAATATACCGGCTTTTAGCCGCTATTTGATATCCTTCAATGCGCTGCAGAATTTTTTCGATCAGCTCTTTTTTTCCGTTGGAAAGAGGTTTATTTGTTTTAATGAGCTGCGTTTCAGAATCAAAAATATTGATAACCTCCTCGAGACCGTTGGCTTTGAGGGTACTGCCGGTAGAAACCAGGTCACTGATGGCATCGGCAATTTCGAGGCGCGGAGCGATTTCTACTGATCCGGATAAAGTGATAACATCCACATTGATATTTCTCCGTTCAAAAAACCGTTTTGTGATTCCGGGGTAGCTGGTGGCAATCCGTTTTCCGGCAAAATCCTCCGGGGTTTTTACATTATCTTCCTTGCGTGCGGCAAGCGAAAGGCGGCATACACCGTAGTTAAGTTTCCTCAATATGGTTACATCTGCCTGGTCTTCCTCTACCACGTTGGCTCCCACAAAACCAAGATCACAAACGCCGTCTTCTACGTATTCGGGAATATCGTCATCGC
>SKKO01000103.1 GCA_007123715.1 Balneolaceae bacterium
AAAACGGCCCCTGATTACGATCGCATTGACAGGGTTTTTTCAAGAATCATAGATCTTTCAATTGATTTTTACAAAGACATAGATAGAGCCGAATATTGGTTCCGGGAAATGAAAAACAGTTCTGCAGAAATAGAACAGGCACATGCGTATTACGCAGAAGGAAGGATTGCAATTTTCAAAAAAGATTTTGTAACTGCACGGCAAACGCTTACAAGGGCAGACAGATCTACGGAAAATTCCAATCTTTCCGAAAGAGCCCGTTATTATCTCAGTCTATCCGATTTTTTTGCCGGCGACTTCGAATTTGCGGACATACAGTTGCGAAGCCTTGAACGCAGGCATACATCCTATTATGCCAATGATGCCATCAAATTAAGGATGTGGATTAAAAACGGGAAACGAGCCGATACTACAGCCACGGTTTTGAAAAATATCAGTGAAAGCCTGTATAACATACATACAGGTTTATATGAAAAGGCACTGGACGGGCTTGAACCCATTTTAGCTAATTCGCAACATTCATTTGCCGATGATCTGCTGGTTGAACTGAATTCAAATTTACCTTCCGGATATACCCTTCTTTTGTTAAATCTGATCGAGCGTGTTCTTAACTCTCAACCCTACTCACCCCTGAAAGAGCGCCTGATGTGGGATAAAGTAATGTTAATTGAAACCTATCTCTTAGCTGAAGGTGATTTCCCAATATCCGATTACAGTTACCCATTTCTTGAGGATTTCGGATCTGTTGATTATTCTGACAGGCACCTGACTGCAGCAGATCGGTTTTTTGGTTACATGCATTCTTCAATTTCATCTAAATTATCAACCGAATATCTTGCTGAACTACTTGAAAATATTCTAATGGAATTTCCGGATGGTTTTTACGCATCCTTTGTCAGAGAAAAATTACAATCCTATGAAATTTCATCTATTTAGTACGATAGCCATGAAATACTTTATTTTAGCCATTTTCTTTTTCTTATTATCTCTCTGTACTCTGAATGCTCAGGAACGGGTACTTATTCCCATGGATGGCAGTCAGACCAACCACCTTAAAGCATATGGAATCATATTCAATCACATCACTGCCGGTGAGACCGGGATTTGGCTTTTAAACTACAGAGGTGGCAGCTTTTTAACCACAAATGAAAATGAGATTGTAAGGAAAAGCCGGTTACGAAACGTTCGTGTGGAAATCATATCTGAGGCAGAGGCTGCTGAAATCATCGGTTATGTAGAACAACCAAATGTAAACATGGCCAGTATAAACCTCGAAACAGCACCAAAAGTTGCAGTGTATTCACCTCCTCAGTCCCTGCCCTGGGATGATGCTGTGACGCTCGCTCTCGACTACGCCGAAATACCTTATGATACGATTTATGATGTTGAAATTTTATCAGGTGTTTTAAGTGAGTACGATTGGCTGCACCTCCACCACGAAGATTTTACAGGTCAATTTGGAAAATTCTGGGCTATGTACAGAAATGCCCCATGGTATATTACAAGGGTAAGGCAGCTTGAAGAAATGGCCTCCGGACTCGGTTTCGAAAAGGTAAGCCAACTCAAGCTGGCAGTTGTTCACGAAATCAGGGATTTTGTAGCTGCAGGCGGTTTCATGTTCGCAATGTGCTCTGCAACCGATACATTCGATATCGCCCTTGCTGCTAATGGCCTTGATATTGTTCCTACCCCTCTTGATGGAGATCCGGTTGACCCGAACGTAAACGAACGCCTGAATTTTAATAATACTTTTGCATTTGAAAACTTTGAGGTAATTACGGATCCATATATCTATGAACATGCCGACGTCGATATTGAAGTAGACCTGAACCGAATTAGTGAAAGCCTTGATTATTTCACCTTATTTGAGTTTTCGGCGAAATGGGACCCTGTACCTGCCATGCTCACTCAAAATCATGTGAGCAGCATCCGGGGGTTTTACGGACAGGCTACTGCTTTTCAGAAAGATAAAATAAAAAGCAGTGTTGTAATTTTAGGAGAATCACCCGGCCGTGAACAGGCGAAATATATCCATGGAAATTATGGGCAGGGAACCTTCACCTTTTACGGTGGCCATGATCCCGAAGATTATACACACCGTGTAGGAGACCCTCCTACTGACTTAAGCCTACACCCTAACAGCCCAGGCTACAGGCTGATTCTCAATAACGTTCTTTTCCCGGCAGCCGAAAAAAAGAAACGGCAGACCTGATGATTTAAACTTGTGTAAATTTTAAAAATGTTTGGTAATTGGCGGTTGTTATTTGGAAATTTGATAACAATACCGAAAAACAATGCCTTTGAAGATTATGTCTCCATCTCACAAATTCGAAGACCTTATTGAACTCATTTCCATATTGAGAAGAGAGTGCCCCTGGGACCGTAAACAAACCCACGATTCCATCAAAGACAACCTGATAGAAGAAGCATATGAAGCCGTTGAGGCGATTGATGAAAAGAACTTTGAAGAACTGTCGAAAGAATTGGGCGATTTGCTATTGCATGTGATCTTCCACAGTAAAATGGCATCAGAAACCGGCTCATTTACTATTGATGATGTGATCTTCCGAATTTCAGAGAAGCTCATCCGCCGCCATCCTCATGTCTTTAGTGATATACAAGTAAATGGTTCAGAAGAAGTTGCATCAAACTGGGAATCCATAAAGTTGAAAGAGGGTAAAGAATCCATATTGGATGGAATTCCAAAACATTTACCCGGCCTCATACGTGCCCGGCGAATGCAGGAAAAAGCTGCCAATGTGGGTTTCGATTGGTCTGAATGGCAGCTTGCTTGGGAAAAACTTAATGAAGAAATAGATGAGTGGAAAGAAACGATTACCATGCAGAACCCTGAAAAACGCAGAGAGGAATTTGGTGACTTGTTATTCAGTCTTGTAAATGTAGGTCGCTTGCTGAAACTGAATGCAGAAGACGCAATCCGGCTGGCCAACAATAAGTTTGAAGAACGATTCCGGTACATTGAAAAAAAACTTGAAGAGAACGGCAAAACCGTTAATGATTCCAATCTTGAAGAAATGGACCGTTACTGGAATGAAGCAAAAAGAAAACCATAGCATTTGTATGGCTCATGGAATCCCTGATAAAATATTTCAGTTTACGAAGAAGGATGTAAGAATAAGTTTAAACATTACAAAAGCACTTCGAAAATCAAAGTCTCTTTTGTATTTTAGCTTACTTAATAAAGATGCATTGTTGGCTAACATCCAGAACTAAATCAGCTCTTCTTCGGCTGAACAAAAAGAGCCGGCAAAAGGCATAAAACAAATGCAACAACCTGTAAAGAATTAATCTGAATAAGAAATGGCGGAACATAACCTACAACACATTGATTTAAACGACTATCCACATATTAATAAGGGGCTGGATGGCATCGTAGCGTTTTCCACTACAAAAAGTTTTATAAATGGTCAAACCGGTGAACTCATTTATTCAGGTTACCACATTGATACCCTTGCCGACAATGCAACATTTGAAGAAGTTTGCTTTTTATTATGGAATGACCGGTTGCCCAAAAATTCTGAGTTAGAAGAACTTCACAAAAAATTACAGTCAAACAGAGAGTTGCCTGAACCGGTTCTGAACTATATTAAAACAACTGACAAAAACGCTGAACCTATGGCTGTGGTTCGGTCTGCCGTTTCCATGCTCGCTGACTTTGTAGACTCAAATTCATCTGATCTGGATAATGCAATAACGATGACAGCCCAGATTCCTACAATCATTGCAGCATTCGACCGGGCAAGAAATGAAAAGGAAATTGTTACACCTCTTAAAGATGGAAGTACAGCCTTCAATTTTTTATATATGCTGAACGGAGAGGAACCGGGGCAGGCTGCAGAACGAACTATGGACCTATGTCTTGTACTGCACGCAGAACACGGCATGAACGCTTCCACATTTACATGCCGTTCCATTTGTTCAACCGAATCCGATATGTTCTCAGCCGTTACCGGTGCTATTGGTGCACTGAAAGGTCCGCTGCACGGCGGAGCCAATACAGCCGTTATGAATACTCTGCTTAAATTAAAGGAGCAGGGTGAGCATGCAGACCCCGTTGTTTTCACCAAAGACAAACTTGATCGCAAAGAAAAAATTATGGGCTTTGGGCACCGGGTTTATAAAACATTTGATCCACGAGCTTATCATCTTCGTAAAATGTCAAAAGATCTTGCCGAAGAAACAGGCCACCAATACCTTTATGAATGGTCGGAAGCCATGGTAAAAACAATGAAGGATGAAAAAAATATTGATCCCAATGTGGATTTCTTCTCCGCCACAGTTTACTACTCCATTGGCATCCAACCTGACCTCTATACATGCATTTTCGCAATGAGCCGGATTTCAGGGTGGACAGCTCACTTTTTTGAACAAAAGGCAAACAATCGGCTTATTCGTCCGAGAGCTCTTTATACCGGTGAGAAAAACCTGCCATGGGTGCCGGCTGAAGAACGGTAATCAACCCATTCACTGATCATTCAAAAGCCCTGCCCGATAGTTTGAGGCGGGGCTTTTTTTTTGGAGACGTTTGATGTAGCGTATATAAATGATCACTTATTTGAAAATATGTACAAAAGCAAAGAAATTCGCTGGTTTTCTGAATCCCTGAATCATACAATCCTGAATTGGTTTACTTCAAATGGATTAAATTTTGATAGATCGGTATCAAGAACCGATTTTTACCTGCCACTTGCAAAAGAAGAAATCAATGTAAAACTTCGGGAAGGAAATATCGAAATAAAACACCGCACGCGGCCTCCGGTGCCTGGCCGGCTAACTTTGAATGCAGAGGGTATTTTTGAGGAGTGGATTAAATGGAGTTTAAATTTATCTGAAACAGACCGGCTCTCCACTGAAATAACTCAGGGAAATAAATACCAATGGACCGAAATCGTGAAAAATCGTATCGGGGTCAAATTAAAAAACAAAGGAAGTGGCAGTGGCAGGCCTCAGATCCTATCCATCAACGAGATCATCGACAGTGGTTGTCAAATGGAATACACGCAACTTACAGTAAATAAAAAAAACTACTATACATTC
>SKKO01000126.1 GCA_007123715.1 Balneolaceae bacterium
CTATTGCAAGACGGGATAAAGCGAGAATTATTCCTACAGGCGTTCAAGCCTTAAATAAATTGGGGTTATCTACGCAAGTTCCTATGAAAGTGGTTTACCTAACTGATGGGGCTGCAAGAACCCTAAAAGTTGGCAAGCGAACGATCACATTTAAAAAAACAAGCCCGAAGAACCTTTTAGTAAAAGGAGAAATAAGCGGTTTGGTTATTCAGACACTCAAAACCATTGGTCAAAATAAGGTAAATGAAAAAGCAATAGAAAAAATCCAAGCCGTTCTAAAGAATGAAAAGAAAGAGAACATCATAAACGATGCTAAACTCTCCCCTGCTTGGATAAACAAAATATTAATGCAAGCAATTCAATGAACACCACTTGGCTCGCACTATCAAAGGAAAGAAGGATTGAAATTCTCAATCAGGCAACAGAATTGACAGGTTTGCCAGCCATAGCCATTGAAAAGGATTGGTGGGTTTCATTATGTTTGAATGCTTCATTTTCTTTGCCCTACAGCGAGCACATTATATTTAAAGGAGGAACTTCTTTGAGCAAAGGCTTCGATTTGATAGAGCGATTTTCAGAAGATATTGACTTGGCAATTGACCGAAAATTTTTCGGGTTTGAAGGAGACATTAGCAAAACACAAATAAGAAAGCTTAGAAAACTATCTTGTAAATTTATTTCAACAGAATTTCTCAAAGACTTAACACAAACTTTGACAGCTTGGGGAGCAATAGCTGAATGTGAACGATTTGCACAGCCTGTTAACGATTCAGACAAAGACCCACAGGTTATTGAAATTCATTATAATTCAGTAGTTGACAGTTCGGAATATCTTCCACAAAGAGTTTTGATTGAAGTAAGTTCTCGTTCGTTGATGGAGCCGACAGAGAATCGAGAAATCAATTCCATTTTAAGTGTGAATTTTCCAAAGTTGGATTTTGCAACTGATGCATTTATCATTCCAACTGTACTGCCACAGCGAACCTTCTTAGAAAAGATATTCCTGCTCTACGAAGAATTTTCTCAAGAACCTGAAAGAATCCGTATAGACCGACTTTCAAGACATTTGTATGATTTGGAAAGATTAATGGATACCAAACACGGAATAATAGCACTCCAAGACAAAGAACTTTACAACAATATTGTTGCTCATAGAGAAAAATTCAATCCGTTGAGGGGACTTGACTATGGTAACCATACTCCTGATAAAATTGAAATTATACCACCAGAAACTGTTATAAAAGAATACGAGAGTGACTATTCAGAAATGGCCAAGTTTATGATTTATGGGGAGGCGTTGACTTTTGACAAATTGGTTAGGAGAATTTCAGAACTTCAAACACGAATAAATCAATTAAGATGAAGAGAACCACTACCCACAACAGCCGTTTGGCGCAATGGCGGGTGAAGTGGTTAATTCAACATTCTACCTCGCATCAACTTTTGTGGAGTATTGACAGTTTTGTGCTCCGAAATCCGCCACTGAGCCAAGCGCCAAACCGTTGAGCGTCATACAAAGAAAGACAACTAGCAACAGGGTTGATAACATTAACAGAGAAAGAAATGAATAAAAAACAATGGTACGAAACATTATTTGAAAACTACGGCGAAAAATACGACAATGATTGTTTTGCACAAGGAACGATTGGCGAATGTGATTTTATCGAGAAAGAAATTAATCACAATAAAACATTGAAGATAATTGACATTGGGTGTGGTACTGGTCGTCATACCATTGAATTATCAAAGAGAGGTTATTCAATGACAGGCATTGATTTGTCGGAGTCCTTACTTGAAAGAGCAAGAGAAAAAGCAAAACAAAACGGTTTGCAAATCGATTTTTTAAAACATGATGCACGTAATCTGCCGTTTAACAAAAAATTTGATGTTGCAATACTGATGTGCGAAGGCGGCTTCCCATTAATGGAAACAGACGAAATGAATTACGAAATTCTCAAAAATGTTTCTCAATCATTAAAGGAAAATGCAAAATTTATTTTTACTACCCTCAATGGTTTATTTCCAATATTCAATTCTATCGAAGAATTTTGCGCCTCCAATATCGATGACGGAAATGCAACATATCACAAAAACAATTTTGATTTAATGACATTCAGAGATTACAACATAACAAAAGTTGAAGATGACAATGGCATAGAAAAAGAACTCGAATGTAACGAAAGATATTACATCCCATCGGAGATTACATGGTTATTGAAAACTCTTGGATTCACAAAAATTGAAATTTTCGGAGCAAAGCCTGGAGCTTTTTCTCGTGAAGATAAACTGAAAACAGAAGACTTTGAAATGTTAGTAATTGCAGAAAGATAAAATGCACGAACACACAACACGCGGTACAAAAAAATTACCTGGACATGTGGTTATTCAAGGGTTGTAGCCCGTTTCAATCTTTGTGTAACTTGACAGGAAATCACCCGCAATCGGCAACTATTCATACCGCCAACCACGTTAGCACTCATTTTAAAAACGACATTACGAACAATAAAAAAAATATGAACGAGATAATTTGCCCAAATTGTAAGAAAGCATTTAAAGTTGACGAAGCAGGTTTTGCTGACATTTTAAAACAAGTTCGTGACCACCAATTTGAAGAAGAATTAAAAAAACGACTTGACCTAGCCGACAAGGAAAAAGAAAGTGCTGTAAAATTAGCGGAAGCTAACATTAAAAATTCTCTTCAAGAACAACTTAACAAGAAAGACACGGAATTAGCTGAACTCAAAGCTCAGAAAGAAATTGAACTTTCTCAAAAATTAGCACAAAAGGAAACTGAGTTATTACAAGTAAAATCTAAACTTGAAAAGGCAGAAGTTGAGAAAAAACTATCTATTAGAGAAGCCACCCAAAAAGTTGAAAAAGAACGGGATGATTTGGCAAACGTTGTAAAAATCAAAGACACTGAAAAACAACTCCTTGAAAAGTCAATAAGCGAAAAATATTTAGCTGAACTGAAAGAAAAAGACGCAATAATTAAGCATAAGGACGAAGAGATTGCACTCCGAAAAGATATGAAGTTAAAGCTATCAACAAAGATGATAGGTGAAACACTTGAACAGCATTGTGAGACAGAGTTTAACAAACTACGTGCAACAGCTTTTCAAAGAGCATATTTTGAAAAAGACAATGACTCAAAATCAGGTAGTAAAGGAGATTTTATTTATAAGGAGTCTGATGAAGCAGGGAATGAAGTTATTTCAATAATGTTTGAAATGAAAAATGAAGGGGACGAAACAGCTACCAAAAAAAGGAATGAAGACTTTTTAAAAGAACTCGACAAAGACCGAAATGAGAAGAAATGCGAATACGCTGTTCTTGTTTCACTTTTAGAAGCGGACAGTGAATATTATAATTCGGGAATTGTTGATGTTTCACACAAATATCCCAAAATGTATGTTGTTCGACCTCAATTTTTCATTCCAATAATTACACTACTCCGCAACGCGGCTATGAACTCCATACAATACAAAGCGGAACTTGCCTTGGTAAGAAATCAAAATGTGGACATTACCAATTTTGAAGAAAAAATAAATACGTTCAAAGAAGGGTTTGCAAGAAATTACGAATTGGCAAGTCGAAAATTTAAAACTGCTATTGACGAAATAGATAAAACCATTGACCATTTACAAAAGACCAAAGACGCATTATTATCCTCTGACAATAATCTTCGACTTGCAAACCAAAAAGCAGAAGATTTAACTATTAAGAAATTAACACACGGCAACCCGACAATGAAAGCGAAATTTGACGAACTGAACAACCAATGAAGATAGACAGAAAAACGAGTGCAAACAGCACCTACCCAAAAGTGGCGGTTCAGTGGTTAAATCAAACTTTATGCTTCTGACAAAGTATGTGACTGGTTGAAAGTGAAGTGCTTATAAATCGCCACCTTCGGGTAGCTGCAAACCGTTGCCGTTTTGTTGGGAATCGGATGGAGTTAAAAGAGAAAAGGACAGCGGGAATCAGACATGAATCCAATACATTTATTTCTGACCTGACCCGAATTGTCAAGGGTCACTAGGATTCCCCACCCCCAAAAAAACGACCCCGCCCCCCCTAATCTCCCCCCTTTTGGGTTTATTTTTGGTATATTGAAATACGGGCGGCTGACAGCTCAGCCTGTGTCAATTGTTCAGTGAAATCGGAGAGCGATGACAGACCTAAGCAGAATGATCGAAATCAGAGGGCACGCCAGGGGCGGACAAGGTATGGTTACCGCTTTTGAGATGCTCGCCAAAATCTTTAGCTATCGCTATGATTTTGAGGTACAGGCATTTCCGTTTTTCGGTGTGGAGCGCACCGGTGCACCTATCCAGGCTTACCTCCGGATTTCACCCGGGCCGATCCGGGTACGCAGCTACATCTATCACCCCAATATGGCCATCGTGTTCGATGAGGGGCTCATGGAAAATCCCGCCCTGCTCGACGGACTCACCGCAGACGGGACACTCATCATCAACAGTGAAAAACCGCCTTCTGCCTTTAAAGGGAAAACCCGGCGTGTTGTCACCGTGCCCGCCACCCGGATCTCTGTTGAGAGAAAGCTGGGAAGCAAATCACTACCCATCGTCAATGCCGCCATGGTAGGCGCCATACTGAGGGTACTTGGCACCGATGTGGAAGAGGCCAGGGAGATCATCGCGCAGGAAGTACCCGTAAAACCCGAAGCCAACGTGGATGCCGCTATTACGGCATTCAGCAGCATCAACGAATTTGTGGACGAGCTTTTTCGTCCGCAGCAAACCAACGGCTCTGTTGCCAAATCGCCCAAGCCGGAATCCGCGGTACCGTTCTGGGACAAGCCGATGTCTATCAACAAAACGGGCAACTGGAGAGTGGTGGCCCCCAAATACGAAACACGCCAGGCCCCGTGCAGCTATAACTGCCCTGCGGGCACCGATGTCCGACTGTTTGTGGATCTCGCCGCAAAAGGAAAGTTCGATGAAGCACTTGATGTGATTTACCGGCACAACCCGTTTCCCTCGATCTGCGGACGGGTCTGCCCGCATTTCTGCCAACAAAAGTGTAACCGGATGTATCTGGATGGGAATGTTAATATCGGCGCTATTGAGCGGTTTATCGGGGATTACGGGAAAGGCGCCCCAACAGCGGTGGTGCCGGTGACCAAAGAAGAGACGATTGCCGTGGTCGGGTCAGGACCTGCGGGTCTCACGGCCGCGCTGCAGCTCAGAAATCTAGGGTATCACGTTACGGTGTATGAAGCGATGCCCAAAGCCGGGGGCATGATGCGGTCGGGAATTCCGCGATTCCGTCTGCCGGAAGAAGTGCTGGATGATGAAATCAGGCGTATTGAAGAGCAGGAAGTGGAGATCATCACCGGCAAAAAAGTAACAATCGAAGAGCTGGACGGAAAGTATTCGGCGATCATCACGGCGGTCGGGTCGCATCTGGGTATGGGTCTCAACCTGGGCAGCCATGATAGCGTTACAGACGGAATAGAATTCCTGCGGGAACTTCTCATTCATCAAAAAACCGGAAAACTGAACCGGGGTGAAACTGTTGCCGTAATCGGGGGCGGGAATACCGCTGTGGATGTGGCTAGAACGGCCCTTCGTTTCGGTGCCGTGCCCACCATCTTTTACCGCAGAACGAAGCAGGAAATGCCCGCCATTGCCCACGAGGTGGAAGAGGCAATGAAGGAAGGGGTTGTGCTTGAATTTTTATCAGCGCCGGTTGACCTGAAACCGGGAGCAAACGGCCGGCTCGATATGGTAATCCAAAAAATGGAACTGGGTGAGCCGGATGAATCGGGAAGACGAAGGCCGATGCCGGTACAGGGATCGGAGAAGGTAGTTGCGGTGGATCACATCATCACCGCGATAGGTCAGCGCTCTGATCCGTATGTATTTTCGAACCGATCCGTGAAAGCACGCCAGGGTCGGGTGGAACTTGAGAAGCCGCAAACAGGAACCCCCGTTTTCTGTGCCGGTGATATGGCATGGGGCGGCACGGTGGTGGAAGCGATCGGCAGCGGGAATGATGTGGCCAAAGAAACTGACGCTTTCCTGCGCGGTAAAACCTGGACCAAAAAGGAATCCAGTCTGCCGGTTACCGGGTATGATGAGATCAACACGGCTTATTTTATGCCTGCACCCGGCCATGCAACACCGGTGAATATCCCGGCAAACCTTCTGAATAATTTTGAAGAGGTTGCAGGCGGCCTCAGTCGGGAGACGCTGATGGAAGAAGCGCGGCGGTGCCTGCATTGCGGGGAATGTTTTAATTGCGGCAACTGCCTTAATTTCTGCCCGGATGCCGCCATCTATATCGATGAGGAGAATCGCCTCAGGGTGAATTACGACTACTGCAAAGGGTGCGGAGTCTGTGTGCGTGAATGCCCCAGCTCGGCGATTCACTATTCAGAATAACAATAAACAATTACACAGGTTCAATGGTTTTATAACCAACTCACATTAATTGAGTATCCAAAAAGCAAGAAAACAAATGACTGAAACACGGACCACCGAACAGCCCCCTGCCAGACAAGGAGTGTTGCCGCCGCATCATACCAAACGGGTGATGAAAGGGAACAGCGCGGCTGCCGTGGCAGCAAAACTATGCCGTGTTTCCCTGGTTACGGCGTATCCCATTACACCGCAAACATCCATAATCGAAGAAATTACCTCCATGATTGACCACGGCGAGTTTGACGCGACTTCGGTAAACATGGAGAGCGAACACTCTGTATTTGCAGCGCTTAAAGGGGCTTCACTGGTTGGAGAGAGGGTATTCACTGCTACCAGCGGACAAGGCCTGCTCTACGCCCACGAAGTACTGCACGCCATCGCCCACATGCGTCTGCCGATTGTGGCCTGCAACGTAGGCCGTCCCTCATTCCCATGGAATATCTGGGCCGACCAGACCGACTCCATCTCCCAGCGCGATACCGGGTGGGTTCAATACTACTGTGAAAGCTCGCAGGAGGTTTTGGATACTATCATCCAGTCCTACAAACTGGCAGAAAAACTGCAATTGCCGGTGATGGTGGTGCTGGACGCATTCTACCTGAGCCATACCAGCGAAAATGTATTCCTGCCCGATCAGTCGCTCGTGGATGCATTCCTGCCTCCGGCAGAAAATGCGGGCAACCGGATCGATACGAATCACCCGAGAGCATTCGGCGGACTGGTAGGCCCCAATACCTACGACGACTACAACCGCCTCTTCTGGGAGGATATGAATAGGGTTGATGAGGGAACCAATGTCATCGGCCGTGAATTCGGCGAACATTTTGGCAGACATTACGGTGCGGTGGAGGCGGTCAACATCCATCAAAACACCAAAAAGATCCTGGTAGCGATGGCTACCATCACAACCACCGTGAGAGAAGTACTGGACAATTACCCCGATATCGGCCTGCTCAAAATCCGCCTTTTCAAGCCGTTTCCGAAGATTTCAATCCTGGAAGCCATCAAACCGGCCGGGGAGGATTGTGCCATCATCACCATCGACAGGAATTTCACGGGAGATTCCGAAGGCGCCCTGATGCAGGAGATGAAACGGGCGCTATACGGCAATACCGGTAAAGTGTTCGGAGTTTATGCCGGGCTGGGCGGCAGGGATGTTTCGGTAGAAACAATCGAAAAAATCATCAACCTGGATGTGGATTCTCCACAGACCGATGAAGTAACCTGGATAAAATGAACAACATGGAACCCGCAAACAAATTTATCATACAGCAGGAAAATATGTACAGCGGCGCGCTGAGCTGCCGGGGCTGCGGGTGGACGCTCCTCGCGCGGTATGTATCTCACATTATGGGTGAAAATACCGTTTATGTAGTGCCTGCTTGCTGTTTTTCCATAATTGCAGGGCCCAATCCCATGAACCTGATGAAGGGTACTGTAGTACACACCCTGTTTGCTGCAGCTGCCGCAACCGCAACCGGGGTAAGGCATGCGCTCGACAGGCAGGGCAAAACGGATACATCGGTGGTGGTATTGGCCGGAGATGGCGGCACGTTTGATATCGGCCTGCAGGCATTATCGGGCGCGGCCGCCAGGCAGGAGAACATTATCTATATCTGCAACAACAACGCCGCGTATATGAACACTGGTGTTCAAAGCAGTACGGGTACCCCTTCCGGTGCCAAAACCACGACGGACCCATCCGGCAAAAAACTACCCGCAAAGAACCTGATGGGAATTATTGAGGCGCATAACCTGCCTTATTATGCCACGGCTTCGCCTGCTTTTCTGAATGACCTTGTTTCGAAACTGGAAAAAGCCAGGGATTCCCGTGGCTTCCGGTTTTTGATGATTGACGGGCCTTGTCCGCCGGGGCATAAACACGACCCGGAGATCTCCATCGAACTGGCACGGCTGGCTGTAGAGACCCGGTACTTTCCACTTTTAGAATCTGAAAACGGCGAACTAAAAATCAGCTTTGTACCAAAAGAAAAGAGGCCGGTAACCGATTACCTGAAACCCCAGGGTAGATTTGCGCATCTGTTTAACGGTACTTATTCAAACGGCATTGAAGAGATCCAGAAACAAGTTGATGATAGCTGGCAGCGATTGCTAAATATTCAGAATATAGCATCTCCCCTCCCTTAATCCGGCCAGGAAATTAACGATCACGGCTTTTAAAGAAATCGTATTAGGGCCACTAATACCCTATGATTTCACAAGTCTATTAAGTTGTTATTATCATTCTTTGTGATCCTTCGTGTCTTCGAGCCTTCGTGGCTAAAAACAATATAGTTGATTACACATTCCTTCACTGACCTCATAAGCTATAAATAAAAGTGGATTCCGGATTGTCATCTCTTCATTTATAGCGAATATTCATCAAAGTTTATTATTTTTGGATGATCTTTGCTTTTATTGAGAAAGTACTTGAAAAGATTACAATTCACGCATTTGAATAGGAGTGTTTTCAACCGCTGGATAGTTAAAAAAACAAATTTTTTCAAAGAGGCTCCTGCACTCAGACCCATACAGTAATAATTTCAACTAAAGCTATGTATTTCAGTGTAACTGACGACAGTATTGAGCTTGAAAAAATCAGGAATGATCTTCAATTTTTACACGAATGTTTTATGAAGATGCTCCGGGATTGCGGCGAAGATAACATTGCATCTCTGCTAGAGGATAACAGTTACACCGGGGTTGAATCCCATAAAATCAGTAAGGCATTTTCGCTTTATTTCCAGTTAATCACCATCGCGGAAGAGAACGCCGCTGTTCAGCTTCGCCGAAAACTGGAAACAACTCACGGGCTACACCGCATATCAGGATTGTGGGGTCGCACGCTGAAAGACCTGAAAGAGAGTGGCGTTTCCCCCGAAGAGATCGCTGTAGTACTCCAGGCAAGCATGATTGAACCGGTACTTACCGCCCATCCCACCGAGTCAAAACGGTCAACCGTGATCGACCAGCTTCGCTCCATTTATCTTTTGATGGTAAAACGGGAAAATCCGATCTGGACCGGTACCGAGCGGGAACAGATTGAAAACGAAATTGTTGCGGCCATGCAGCGGCTTTGGCATACCGGCCAGGTATTTCTTCAGAAACCACAAATTGAAGACGAACGGCGAAACATTCTCCATTACCTGCTGAACGTGTTCCCCCAGGTACTTCCCTTACTGGTTCAGCGGCTCAGGGATGCCTGGGAAAAAACCGGGTTTGATCCGAATTTACTGAGTTCAAGACATTCACTTCCTGTGGTTAGTTTTGGCAACTGGGTAGGCGGCGACCGTGACGGGCATCCATTTGTCACAGATGAGGTAACGAACGGGACACTCATGGAATTCAGGCAACACGCCCTGCACCTGCTGCGGGATGCACTCTCCGGCCTTGCACAGAAGCTCAGTATTTCGGTGCATGAAGCTGCTGTTCCCGAAACCCTGGAGAAGCGGATAGAGGAAATCAGCCGGCAAATCGGCAAGGGAGCAGAACCTGCACTGGAACGCAATCCGGAAGAACCCTGGAGACAATTTTTGAACCTGATTCAACTTCTGCTTCCCCTGCACCAAAACGGCGATGTGGTTACAGAACCGGGCTCCGGCTGTTATTATGGTGATGAAACGGAACTGTTAAAAGATCTCGACCTGCTTACCGAATCGCTGAGAGAGATCAAAGCTTCACGCATTGCCGATTCCGATGTTGAACCCGTTGCGATTCTGGCAAAAACGTTTGGCTTTCATCTTGCCAGGCTTGATGTTCGCCAGAACAGCCGCTTCCATGATGCGGCCTTGTCACAAATTCTGAAAGCATCCGGTGTACCCGACGGAGAAAACTTTGCCGAATGGCAGGAAGAACGCCGGGTTGAATTTCTGAGCCGTGAACTCGAAACACCCAGGCCCTTTGTCCGCGACAATTACGGCCTTGGCAGCGAAGCGGTGGCCGTTTATTCCAGTTACCGGGTACTTTACAAATATATCAGCCGGTTTGGAAGCCGCGGTATTGGTTCACTGATTGTCAGTATGACACGAAAACCGAGCGATCTGCTTTCGGTTTATGCGCTGTGCCGTGAGGCCGGCCTGATGAAAATGACGGATAATGGCTTGGTTTGCATGCTGCCCGTGGTACCGCTGCTCGAAACCATTGATGACCTTGAAAGAGGCCCCGCCATACTGGATGCTTTTTTATCGCATCCCATTACACGCCGTTCACTTGAACACCGTGCCATATCAGAATCAGAGGAACCTGCCCAGCAGGTGATGATCGGCTACAGTGACAGTAACAAAGACGGTGGTATTCTTGCCAGCCTCTGGAGCCTCCATCTTGCTCAGCGTTCGCTGGCTGAAGCCGGTGAAAAACAGGGTGTTCAAATCCACTTTTTCCACGGGCGCGGCGGAACCATCAGCCGGGGAGCCGGTCCCACCCACCGTTTTATTGCAGGCCTGCCGCCCGCAACCATCAAAGGCCGGATGAGAATTACTGAACAGGGTGAAATGATCTCACAGAAATATGCCAACCGGCTCACTGCCCTCTACAACCTTGAGCTGCTCCAAGCCGGAACGGTAGGGTTAACTCTCGGTGTATTCGACAAAACCAATACTCGCCGGAATAATAATCAGTCCGATACCGGAAAACTTGAAGAGATCGTAAACCGCCTTTACGGATTCAGCCTCGGGAGTTATCAGAGCCTGGTTCACTCTGCTGAATTTGTCCGGTTTTTTTCACAGGCCACTCCAATCGATGTGATCGAAATGAGCAGTATCGGTTCACGGCCGGCCAGGAGAACCGGCAGGCGCACATTTGAAGATCTGCGTGCCATTCCCTGGGTGTTCAGCTGGAGTCAAGCTCGTTTTTTTCTTACGGGATGGTTTGGAATTGGCTCGGCACTGGAGCGCCTTCAAAAAGAAGATGAAGCTTCCTTTGATCTGCTGAGCCATCATGCCATACAATTTACTCCTTTCAGGTATATCATAACAAGTGCTTCTTCGGCCATTGCACTCACGGATACGGAAATCATGAAAGCCTATACATCGTTAGTGGATGACGACGGGCTAGCCAGCCATTATCTTTCCCTGATTACAAAAGAATTTCATCTGACAAAAAATATGCTTGAACGCCTTTATGGACACCGGCTCAGTGAGCGTCGCCCGCGGCTCAACCAAATGATTGCATTTCGCTCCGAACGGCTGAAGCCTCTGCACGAACTTCAGATTCGGCAGCTGCAGGAATGGCGTTTGCTTCGTGAGAATGGACAGGATGAGGAGGCCTCTGAAATGCTCCCCGAGATGCTGCTTGTGCTTAATGCAATCGCCGGCGGCCTGGGAACCACAGGTTAATTTTTAGTCGTTCATCATAGGAGATGAACAGACGACCATGAATCAGGTAAGTAAATGTATACATGACCTGAAATTATTAAAATAATTCACCCAAATTCACCTCCCGTAATCCGGTCAGGAAATTAACGAATAGGGCTTTTAAAAGATCTTTTTGGGGCCACTAATACCCTAAGATTTCACAAAGCTTATCAAGTCCATTATTCTTTGTGATCCTTCGTGTCTTCGAGCCTTCGTGGCTAAAAAAAATCCGGGGTAGCCGGATTACAGCTCTATCCATCTGTCACGCATCCTTCGCTTGCCGTGGATACGTATTTTGCGTATTTGTACAGAATTCCGCTCTTGTATTTTAATTCGGGAGCTTCCCAGTTTTGTCGGCGTTCTGCCAGCTCGTCATCCGAAAGGGCCACCTGCAGAATCCTCTCGTCAGCATCAATGGTAATCCTGTCCCCGTCTTGTAGCAGGGCGATGGCGCCACCAAGCTGTGCTTCGGGTGTGATATGGCCTATTACGAAACCGTGAGTTCCTCCCGAAAAGCGTCCGTCGGTAATCAGTGCCACCTCATTGCCCAGCCCGGCTCCCATGATGGCAGCGGTGATGGAGAGCATCTCCCTCATGCCGGGACCACCTTTGGGCCCTTCGTAACGAATCACAACAACGTCGCCTTTTTTTACTTTCCCCGCCTGGATACCTGTGAGGCAATCCTCCTCCGAATCAAACACTTTGGCCGTACCCGTGAACCGTGTACCCTCTTTGCCCGTGATTTTCGCCACGCTCCCATCCGGTGAAAGATTGCCGTACATAATCTGCAGATGCCCTGTTTTTTTAACGGGGTCTGATACCTGACGAATAACGTTCTGTTCTTCCAGAAGTCCGGGTAAGTTGGCTACATTCTCTTCCAGGGTATAGCCCGTCACGGTGATACAGTCTCCATGCAGGTATCCGTGTTCCAGCAACAGTTTTTGCACGGCAGGAACCCCGCCAACATTGTATAAATCTTCCATTACATACTTGCCGCTCGGCTTCAGGTTGGCAAGGAATGGTGTGCGGTCGCTCACTGACTGAAAATCATCAATTGTAAAATCAACTTCTGCCGCTTTTGCAATGGCAAGCATATGCATGACGGCGTTGGTAGAACCGCCCAATGCAATAATCATGGCTACTGCGTTTTCAATCGATTTCCTGGTAATGATATCGCGCGGTTTGATGTCTTTTTCCAGGATGTGATAAATCGCTTTGCCGGCCTTTTCGCACTCTGTAATTTTCTCTTTATGGGTAGCCGGAATGGATGAACTGTAGGGAAGGCTCATTCCCATCGTCTCAATGGCGGAGGCCATTGTATTGGCGGTGTACATTCCGCCACAGGCTCCGGCACCCGGGCAGGCGTGTTTCAAAACTCTGTTCATCTCCTCTTCATCCATCTCTTTTGCAAGAAATTTACCATATGACTCAAAAGCAGAGACAATATCAAGCTTTTGGCCGTTCAGGTTGCCCGGACGTATGGTGCCACCATATACCATGATCGAAGGACGGTTTACGCGGGCCATGGCCATCACCGAACCCGGCATATTTTTATCGCACCCAACCACTGAAATATTGGCATCATACCACTGCGCCTGCATCACCACTTCAATAGAATCTGCAATGATATCGCGCGAAGGAAGCGAAAACTTCATGCCCTGTGTTCCCATTGAAATACCGTCACTTACACCAATGGAGTGAAATACAAACCCAACCATGTTATTTGCCCATACCGACTTCTTGATCACAGCAGCCAGATCGTTCAAATGCATATTGCACGGATTGCCGTCCCATCCGGTGCTTGCAATTCCAACCTGAGCCTTTTTCATGTCTTCCTCGCTCAAACCTGTGGCATAAAGCATTGCTTTTGAACCTACCTGTGCCTGTTCCTGGGTTAATCTGGAGCTATATTTGTTCAATTTCGTCATGTTTTGATGATATAATGTTAGTTATTGATATACAGTGTTTTAGGTACTCATATTTACATACATGGAAGCGCTTTTAATAAAACTATTCCACAATTCAAAATTTATTTTATCAATGATATAAAAAAAATCTTGACTCATATACACTCTTTGTATAAGTTTTTAGATCTGATGTTCACGTAACAGATTACACTTTGTCTACCGCAATAACTTACATAAATTCTTATCAAGGTCACATCATTTATGATGTTTGCAAATCGGTTACCGGTTTGGCAATAGCAATTTTTGTTTCTGTTACCAGCTTCATTTTACTTTCCTATTTGGCAGTTTCTTTACTCTCTATCACAGTCATTGACAGTATCAGTATCATTTTCGGGCTGATTATACTTTCTATTTTAATTTCTGGCATTCTAATTCTAAACCTACTTATCAGATAACCATATCTGCCTGAGGTTAGAAGCCAAATCCTACATTTTAGATTTACTTTGACCTCTGGCGGGAAACGTACACCCCCTGAGGCAACATGAAATCAACCAAACCAATAAACCCTGCTGAAAACATTCCACCGAAATCCACATTGAAGCCGTTCATCAGGCAACAAACTGATAGCGATACCCAATCATACAGCGGATCGGAAATCTTGATCAAAACCCTTGTAGATCTGGGTGTAGACACGATTTTCGGTTACCCGGGCGGAGCAGTACTTCCGATCTATGATACACTTTTTGGAAATCATGACCTGAAGCACATTCTGATTCGTCACGAGCAGGCCGGCACCCATGCTGCCGACGGTTATTCACGTGCTACCGGAAAACCGGGTGTCGTTCTCGCCACTTCAGGTCCTGGCGGAACCAACACAGTTACCGGTATTGCCACTGCCATGATGGATTCCATCCCCCTCGTGGTGCTCACGGGCCAGGTGCCCACCAGTGTTATCGGAAATGATGCCTTTCAGGAAGCGGATATTGTGGGTATTACCCGTCCTATCACCAAACAAAACTACCTGGTACGCGATGTTAATAATCTGGAACACGTATTAAAGGAAGCATTTCATATCGCCACTCACGGACGGCCCGGACCCGTTTTAGTCGACCTGCCCAAAGATATGCTCAATACCAAAGGCAAATATGCCGGGCTCGATAATGATGTAGATATTCCCAGTTTCAAGCCTACACTTTACGGACATCACCCACAGATTGCCAAGGCAGCCGAGATGCTTAGCAATGCCAAAAAACCATTGATCTATGTTGGCGGCGGAGCCATCCTCGGGAGGGCATGGGAGGAGGTAACTGCATTTGCCGAACGTTTGAATATCCCTGTAACAACCACTCTGATGGGCCTTGGAGCCTTTCCGGAAAGCAAACCACAGTCTCTTGGAATGCTCGGGATGCACGGTACCTGGTATGCCAATATGGCTATGACCGAATGTGATGTTCTGATTGCCGTTGGCGCCCGCTTTGATGACCGTGTTACAGGCCGTTTAGATGGATTTTCTCAAAACTCTCTTAAAATACATATCGATATTGATCCTTCCTGCATCGGCAAAAACGTTGAAGTTGAAGTACCGATCGTGGGCGATGTGAAACATGTGATTCCTGCCATTGACAAACTGGCCACACCGCCAAAAATTGACAAGTGGTGGGCTACTATCCATAAATGGCAAAAAGAGCATCCGCTTGTGGTGCCCAAGGCTGATGATAAAATTTATCCTCAGCATATGGTTAAAATGATTTCTGAAATAACCAACGGCAATGCCATTGTGGTAACCGATGTGGGGCAGCACCAGATGTGGGCCGCGCAGCACTATCACTATAATCATCCCCGCTCCTGGATATCCTCGGGCGGATTGGGAACGATGGGATACGGTTTTCCTGCAGCTATGGGAGCGGCGCTTGCCTGTCCCGACCGCGATGTTGTCTGCATCACGGGCGATGGAGGTTTCCAGATGTCATCCTATGAACTGGCCACCGCCGTTGAGTACAAAATCCCCGTGAAAATTGCCCTCATGAATAATAATTGCCTCGGGATGGTTCGCCAGTGGCAGCAACTCTTTTTCGACAAACGCTATAGTTACTCTGTGTTTGGTTCCAATAATCCCGATTTCGTTAAAATGGCAGAAAGCTATGGATGCTTAGGGCTGCGGGCTACCAATCCCAAAGAATTAAAAGACGTACTGGAGCAGGCAATGGCTGTAAAAGATGCCCCTGTTCTTATGGACATACGGGTTGTGGAAGAAGAAAACTGTTATCCGATGGTGCCTTCAGGGGCAGCACTAAATGAAATGGTTGAATCAGACGAAGAGGCTGGTATATAATATGTCGGACTCAATAGCGATCAAACAGCCAAAGCACACACTTTCTGTGCTTGTTAAACATAATCTCAATACACTTTCCCGGATAATCGGTATTTTCAGCGCAAAAGGATTCGAACTGGATAGTGTCACCTTTGCTGCAGAAGCAGAACCGGGAATGGCCAGAATTACCATCACTACCCGGGGCGATGAAAAAACGGTTGAACAAATCAATAAACTCCTTCACAATGTGGTGGATGTTTTAAAAGTGATTAACCTCACGCATAAAAAATCGATTGAACGAGAACTGGCGATTATTAAAGTATCAACTGTAAAAGCCGGCCGGCCTGAAATCATGCTCATTGCACAGGCATTCAAAGCCAAGGTTATTGATATAACAATCGATAAACTGGCACTGGAAGTCACAGGAAATTCCGATAAAGTAGATGCAATGATCGAAGTACTGAAACCATACGGAATTGTAGCCATGTCACGTACAGGAAGCGTTGCACTGAAACGAGAATTCCAGGGCGCGGTAAACATTAACTGATGAACTGAAATATTTAATATTCGGCAAATACCTCCTTGCAGAGGCTGTGAGAAAATCAATTTTCAAATGTAAATAATACTTTAATTAGTGACCGCCTCTGAAGGGGGCTTTTTAAACTTCAACAATTTATTACAACTCAATTAAAACAAATAAGTAAAGAATGAAAGCCAAAACATATTATAACGGAGATGCCGATCTCGATTATTTATCCGGAAAAACAGTAGCCATCATAGGTTACGGAAGCCAGGGACATGCACACGCACTCAACCTTCGGGACAGCGGCATTAACGTGATCGTAGGCCTCCGCAAGAGCAGCAAATCGTGGCAAGAAGCCGAAGATGCAGGGCTCAAAGTCTATGAAACCGCTGAAGCTGCCGAAAAGGGAGATATCGTGATGGTGCTTATCCCCGACCAGTACCAGGGGCCTGTTTACAAGGAAAGCATTAAACCGAATCTGAAACCGGGGAATGCGCTGATGTTTGCTCACGGCTTCAACATTCATTTTAACGAAATTGTACCCCCTGATGATGTTGATGTATTCATGGTGGCGCCCAAAGGCCCCGGGCACCTTGTGCGTCGCGTATATACCGAAGGATCCGGCGTTCCCTGCCTCTTTGCCATCTACCAGGATGCCAGCGGTACCGCTAAGGATAACGCACTTGCATATGCGAAGGCGATAGGTGGAGCACGTGCCGGTGTACTCGAAACTACTTTCAAGGAAGAAACCGAAACCGACCTCTTCGGCGAACAGGCTGTTCTATGCGGAGGTGCGTCAGAATTGGTAAAAATAGGATTTGAAGTGTTGGTTGAAGCGGGATACCAGCCGGAAATTGCCTATTTTGAATGCCTCCATGAACTGAAACTCATTGTAGATCTGATGTACGAAGGCGGTATCGAGCGGATGTATTATTCCGTAAGTGACACCGCAGAATACGGCGGTCTTTCAAGGGGAACACGTGTTATCGATTCCGACACCAAAAAACGGATGAAGAGCATCCTTGAAGAAGTACAGAACGGTTCTTTTGCCAAAGAGTGGATGGATGAAAACCGTGCCGGTCTGCCTGAACTCACAAAGATGAGAAGCTCTCTCGGTGATCATCAGATCGAAAAAATCGGAAAAGAATTGCGGTCCATGATGGACTGGATAGAGGTTAAAAAACCAGCCTGAACCCCAGGCAGAAACCGCTGAATAAATTATTTTCGGTTGAGAAATTCAAAATAATCCATATCAACATGCCAGTACAAATCCAGATATTCGACACTACCCTCCGCGACGGAACCCAGGGCGAGAAAGTGTCCTTTTCGGCGGAGGATAAATTCCGGATTGCGATGCGTTTGGATGAGTTCGGGATTCATTACATCGAAGGCGGATGGCCGGGATCGAACCCGAAAGACATGGCATTTTTTGAAAAAGCGAAACACCATACTTTCCGGCAGTCAAAGATTGTGGCTTTCGGCAGTACCTGCCGAACCGGAAATTCCCCGCAGGAAGATCCAAACCTGCAGGCACTTATTGAAGCTGAAACACCCGCCGTTTCGGTGTTTGGCAAATCATGGCTCCTGCATGTAACTCAAGCTCTGAATATTACCCCTGAGAAAAACCTCGAGCTTATTTCAGGCTCTCTCAAATACCTGAAAGAACACGGTAAAGAGGTAATATATGACGCAGAGCACTTTTTTGACGGCTATAAGGACAATCCCGGTTATGCCATACAATCTCTGCTCGCTGCACAGGATGCAGGTGCCGATGTTCTGGTTCTTTGCGACACCAACGGCGGAACTCTTACGCATGAAGTAATGGAAATTGTTCAGTGTGTACGTGATGCCGTTCACGCACCCATTGGAATTCATGCCCATAACGATTCTGAACTGGCCGTCGCCAATTCTCTGGCTGCCATCCGTGCTGGTGCAATACACGTTCAGGGTACCATCAACGGATATGGCGAACGCTGCGGCAATGCGAACCTCTGTTCTGTAATTCCAAACCTGCAGCTTAAACTCGGATACCGTTGTGTGAGCAGTGATCAACTGGAACGGCTTTCCACTCTCTCTAAATTTGTGAGTGAACTTGGAAACCTAATTCCCGACAATAAACAGCCATACGTCGGGAAAAGTGCATTTGCCCATAAAGGCGGTGTTCATGTAAGCGCCGTTATCAAAAATGAACAGACTTACGAACACATCAAACCTGAACTGGTAGGAAACAGCCGCAGGGTGTTGGTTTCTGACCTGTCCGGCAAAAGCAACGTTTCCTACAAATCTGAAGAACTGGGCTTTGATTTTGATAAAAAATCTGTTGAAAGTTCACAGATTGTACAGGAGCTGAAAAAACTGGAAAACGAAGGTTACCAGTTCGAGGCTGCTGAAGCATCATTTGAATTGCTCGTGAAACGGATGACCAATAAAGCACCCGATTTTTTCAAGCTCGAAGGTTTTCGGGTCATTATGGAACGCAATGCGAATGGCGAATCCCGGTCAGAAGCTACGATTAAAGTGCGGGTGAATGACCAGATTGAACTCAGTGCTGCTGAGGGTAACGGCCCGGTACATGCACTGGATGCCGCACTGAGGCGTGCACTTTGCGAGTTTTACCCGGAAATTTCTTCCATGCATTTACAGGATTATAAAGTGCGGGTATTGAACGAAAAAGACGGAACCGGTGCCAAAGTACGCGTACTGATCGACTCGGCCAAAGACGGCTCAAGCTGGGGCACAGTCGGCGTTTCCGAAAATATTATTGATGCAAGCTGGAAGGCGTTGTCTGAAGGTATCATCTATTTCCTGATGAATCAAAAAAGTAAACCAAAGAACAGACACAGCCTGGCCGATTCCGGTCAGGATGAAAAATTAAAAATTCCCTCATGAGAGCGGATATTTCCGAAGGGATACCTTCGGCAAGAGGTGTGTTAAGGAAGGCTAACGCCCATTCATAAACACACTAATCGTTTGCCCCGATCACGACTGCGTCGTATCGGGACTACACTTTCCCCTCCCAAGAGGGGACTTTATAATACCAAAACCAAAACGATCAACGATCATGGACAGTCATATTACCATCTTTGATACAACACTTCGGGACGGCGAACAGTCGCCGGGATACAGCATGAACAAGCAGGAAAAGCTTCGTTTGGCTCTACAGCTCGAAAAACTGGGTGTGGATGTGATTGAAGCCGGTTTCCCGATTGCCTCCGACGGCGACTATGAAACCGTAAAAGAAATTGGAAAAATCATCAAAACCAGCTCCGTGGCAGCACTTTGCCGTACACGTCAGGTAGATCTGGAGCGTGCGATATCTGCTGTACAGCACGCCGCCAAACCACGTATTCACACGTTCATAGCTACAAGTGATATACACCTGGAATATAAACTCCAGATGAGCCGGGCAGAAGTGATTGAATCTGCGGTAAATGCCGTAAAATTTGCCAAGTCGTACTACGATGACATCGAATTTTCGGCTGAGGATGCCTCCAGAAGTGATCCTGATTTCCTGGTTGAAATTTTTACCGCGGTGATTGATGCGGGAGCAACCACCATCAACGTACCCGATACGGTGGGTTATGCATTGCCGTGGGAATACGGTGAACTGATCAAAACGCTGAACGATAATATTCCGAATATCGACCGGGCCATCATCAGTGTACACTGCCACAACGATCTCGGCCTTGCAGTTGCCAACTCACTCATGGCCCTGCGAAACGGGGCGCGCCAGGTAGAGTGCACTGTAAATGGAATTGGTGAACGTGCAGGTAATGCATCCCTTGAAGAGGTGGTAATGGCCATCGAAACCAGGAAGAATTCCATGCACTATTCCACTTCCATCAATACGAAGGAGATCTTTCCATCCAGCCAGCTTCTGGCACAAATTACCGGGAAGGGTGTTCAGCCGAATAAAGCTATCGTTGGTGATAATGCCTTTGCGCATGAAGAGGGAATCCATCAGCACGGTGTTCTTAAAAATCCGCTGACGTACGAAATTATGACACCGGAGTCTGTGGGATTAACATGCAATAAAATCGTGATTGGAAAACACTCCGGGCGGTTTGCACTCGGTAAAAAACTGGAAGAACTGGGATATTTCCTCAATAAGGAAGACCTGAACCAGGTTTACATAAAGGTAACCCAACTGGCTGATAAACAGAAAATTGTTGAAGATCAGGACCTGATCAACATCATGGCCAAAGCCAATTACTCGAACCAAAATCCAAAAAAAACGCTCGCAGCAGGTGGATAAACTCACCGCGCACCTAACGAAACAATACAGAAAAACAAAACCTAATACAAAACTCCATCATTTATTATGGGAATGACGTTAACCGAAAAAATATTAGCTAAACACAGCGGAAAAGACCGGGTTTCACCCGGCGACAATGTGTGGGTGGATGTAGACATCCTGATGACCCACGATGTTTGCGGGCCGCCTGCGATTGGAATTTTCCAAAAACAATTCGGCGAAAATGCCAAAGTGTGGGATAAGGAAAAGCTGGTGATCATACCCGATCACTACATCTTTACCGCCGATAAATATGCCAACCGGAACGTGGATATCCTGCGTGCATTTGCCGCTGAACAGGACCTACCCTACTTCTACGATGTTGGAACTGACAGTTATAAAGGTGTATGCCACGTTGCATTGGCTGAAGAAGGGTTTACACGTCCCGGCGATGTACTCTTCGGAACCGATTCCCACACCTGTACAGCAGGTGCATTCGGGCAGTTTGCCACCGGAATTGGCAACACCGATGCCGCTTTCATCATGGGTACCGGCAAACTTTGGGTAAAAGTGCCCGAAACCATGCGATTCGTATTCGAAGGCACATCCATGCCTCCATATCTTATGGCCAAAGACCTGATATTGAAAATTATCGGAGATATCGGAGTTGACGGTGCAACGTACCGGACAATGGAATTCGCTGGCCCGGGCATTAAAGCTCTGACCATGGAAGACCGGATGACCCTCACCAATATGGCCATCGAAGCCGGAGGTAAGAACGGTGTTGTTGAGCCGGATGCAATTACCGAGGCTTATGTTAAAGCCAGAACCAATCATCCGTACGAGCTGGTTTACAGTGATCCCGATGCGAAATACCACAGTGAACGTTATTATAATCTCGAAGAGATTGTCCCGATGATAGCAAAACCTCACAGCCCCGACAACAAAGCTACCGCCGAAGAGCTGGAAGGCACCTACCTGAACCGTGCTTACATCGGTTCGTGTACTGGCGGGAAACTTTCCGATTTCAGGGCTGCTGCTGAAATTATCCAGAGCAACAAAGTGAAAATTGACACTTTCATTGTTCCTGCAACCACTGAAATCGCACGCGGGCTCGAAACAGAAACCATCTTTGGCATTCCGCTGATTGAGATATTCAAGGAAGCTGGCTGCCAGATCGGGAATGCCTCATGCGCAGCCTGTCTGGGCGGCCCCTCCGATACATTTGGCCGGCTGAACAGCGATGAAATCTGTATTTCATCAACAAACAGAAATTATCCCGGAAGGATGGGCTCCAAACAGGCACAGGTTTACCTGGCATCGCCTTACACAGTAGCCGCCTCAGCAATTACCGGGGTGATTACTGATCCGCGGGTTTTTATCCAGGAAACAGTTATTTGATCATAATTGAGAATAAAGGCCTGACAGCGTCCCAGCGACCTGTCAGCGCCTGCCTCTCTCACACAGATCGAACGAATCAAAACAGCTAAATAAGTTAATTAACCAATGAGTACAACCCTCAAACCCATCAAAGGAAAAGCTTTTGTATTGGGCAAGAATATCGACACAGACCAGATTATTCCGGCCGCACACCTGGTGTACAGTCTCGATGATCCCGAAGAACGAAAATTTTATGGCAAGTATGCACTCTCCGGTGTTCCTTCTGCCGAATCCGGCCTGCCTCAGGGGAACATACCGCTCACGAAAGAAGGGAAAACAGAAAGTGAGTTCCGAATCATAGTAGCCAGTGACAATTTCGGCTGCGGCTCATCACGTGAGCATGCACCCGCCTGTCTTGAAATTGCCGGAGTTGAAGCAATTATAACTCCCACTTATGCACGAATATTTTACCGAAATTGCGTTGACGGCGGGTTCCTGATACCTTTCGAGAGCTACGAAGACCTCAGCAAGGAAGTTCACACGGGCGATGAACTGGAGATAGATCAGGAAAATTTCGTCCTAAAAAATCATACCCAGGGCAAGGAATATAAAATCAAACCACTGGGAAGTGTGGCTGATATTGTGCGGGCAGGAGGAATATTTGAATATGCACGTCAGAACGGAATGGTGGCAAAAATATGAAAAAAATTGACATCATAGCCCTTCCGGGTGATGGTATTGGCCCGGAAGTAACCACTGTTGCCCTTAATGTTTTAAAAGCTGTTTGCAACAGGTATCACACCGAACTGAACGTCACTGAACTGCCGTTTGGCGGAATCTGCTACGAACAGTACGGGGAACCGGTTACTGATGAAATTATTGACGCATGCAAAAAAACTAAAATAGTACTTCTGGGCGCTGTCGGTGGCCCTCAATGGGACGACCTCAACGCCGGCAAGCGCCCGGAAGCTGCTTTATTACGACTCCGAAAAGAACTCGGCGTCTTTGCCAACCTGCGTCCAATCCAGGTTCATCCGGCACTTGCGGGGGCATCAACCCTGAAACAGGAAGTGATAGAAGGCACCGACTTTCTAATTGTTCGTGAACTGACCGGCGGTATTTATTTTGGTCAGCCGCGTTATACATCCGAAGAAAACGGTGATCCATTTTCGGTGGATACCATGCGTTACAGCAGGTCAGAAGTTCAGCGAGTGGCAAGAGTGGCATTCGATGCCGCAAGGCTTCGCAACGGGCGGGTCTGTTCTGTGGATAAAGCCAATATCCTGGAAAGCTCGCGAATGTGGCGAAAATCGGTCCTTGAAGTCGCCGAAGAATATCCCGATGTGGAGCTAACGCATATGCTTGTAGACAACTGCGCAATGCAGATCATCCGCGATCCGAAACAATTTGATGTGATGGTTACCGGCAACCTGTTTGGTGACATTCTGAGTGATGCCGCCTCTATGCTTACAGGCTCGCTGGGAATGCTTCCCTCGGCCAGTGTTGGCGGTGAGAACGGCCTTTATGAGCCTGTACACGGCTCAGCACCCGATATAGCGGGTAAAGGTGTGGCAAACCCGCTTGCGGCTGTTGCTTCAGCTGCAATGTTATGCCGGTACTCACTGAAAATGGAAGAGGCAGCCCAAAATATTGAAGAGGCGATCCTAAAAGTTCTGGGAAGCGGTTTGCGCACAGGGGATCTCTATACCAATGAAACCGGAACAATCCTTGCGAATACCAGTGATGTTGCCGATTTGCTGTTAAAAGCGGTCTCAGAAGAAGAAACCGTTTCTTAAATCATGATTTCTCAAATGCCGGAGAAGAGATATTTTCCGGCATTCCCTTCTCTTTATGATGATTCGTCAGGTTAAAAGATTCAGAAAGCCTTTTTACTCTTTTGTGATAGTCTCTTCTTCAAGCTTTCCTATTATTCTGAATATTCAAACATCTTACTTTTTATCACTTTTTTATTTTTGTGATGAACTATATTGACTTCAACCTTATTCCTAATGAATGCGGAACTTATAAAACCACACCCGATTTACACGCACCCTAAGCTATGGAAAAAACCTATTACAACCCTGATGACCTGAAAAAATTCGGGAATGTCGGCGACTATCAGAAAGAACTGGCCGATAAATTCTTCGATTACTATGGAGCCGTTTTTGCCGATAGTTCTCTATCTGCAAAAGAAAAATCAATTATTGCACTGGCCGTAGCCCATGCCGTTCAATGCCCCTACTGTATTGATGCTTACACACAGGATAGCCTCGAAAAAGGGTTTTCAGAAGAACAGATGATGGAGGCCGTTCATGTGGCAACAGCCATCAGGGGTGGCGCATCACTGGTACACGGGGTACAGATGATGAACAAAGTAGATAAACTTACAATGTAACCAAACGTTAATATTTGACACAGAGAGGCACTGAATCGTACTGAAAAACTATGTGTATCCCTGTGCTTTTGGCAATCTTGAACCCGGATGCTGTCAGAATCACGAAAAGCATGTGATTGCTGTCAGATCCTCAAATACGCTCCATGAAATCCCTTATTGCACAAAGCCATTCACTTGCCGATCCTGAAGTTCAGCTGGATGTGATCAATAATCACTCTGAAAAAGTGAAAAACTTTGACAAGTTTCAAAAAAAGCTGAATGAAATCGGACTTTTCCCCCTCTTGCCCACCGGTATCGAAATATTTCAGATCAACGTAGGCTACATGTGTAATATGACCTGCAAGCACTGCCATGTGGACGCAGGGCCCGACCGCAAGGAAATCATGACCCGGGAAACACTTGAATATTGCCTTGAAGCAATCCGAACTTCCGGCATTGAAACTGTTGACCTCACAGGAGGCGCCCCTGAAATGAACCCTCACTTCCGGTGGTTTGTGGATGAGGCGTCAAAACTGAACAAACAGATCATTGTGCGATCAAATCTTACCATCCTCGACACCAAAAAATTCGAAGACCTGCCCCGGTTTATGGCAGAACGGGGTGTTGAAATCACCTGCTCTCTCCCCTTCTATAATAAACGGCGAACCGATGCGCAGCGTGGAGAAGGCACCTATGAGAAGTCTGTCAAAATACTGAAGATGCTGAATGAAATCGGATATGGAAAAGAGCAAGAAGGGCTGAGGCTGAATCTGGTTTATAATCCTGTAGGAGCTTTTTTGCCTGCCGATCAAAAATCTCTTAAACAGGACTACAAGGAAAGACTCTGGAAAGATCATGGTATAATTTTTAACGATCTCTTCACCATAACCAATCTGCCCATCAGCCGTTACCTTAATTTCCTGCTTACAAGTGGTAACCTTGAGGAATACATGGAAAAACTGGTCACTTCATTCAATCCATCAGCCGCAATGGGTGTGATGTGCCGCAATACCATTTCAATTGGGTGGGACGGCACCCTTTATGACTGTGATTTCAACCAGATGCTTAAACTGAGAACCAACCATGGTGCACCCGATCACATCAAAAACTGGGATCTCAAAAAACTGAATAGCCGTGAAATAGTTGTGAATCAGCATTGTTACGGATGTACGGCCGGGGCAGGAAGCAGTTGTGGCGGGTCGGTTACGTGAAACCGGACTTGGAATGCTGCATTCAGCCAAACCCATAGTATCAGGTAATATTCGCTGTTTCATGATTTTCTACGAAAATTACTCCTCAATGCTTAAAAAAATCGGTAATTTCTAAACAATTGAAATCAACCAACTATCGAATGAAAATATCATTACAAAGGCTCAATGATGCTGTACATATGGAAGCGGTAAATGAAAGCGGTGCAACTTTGCAAATAGACGGGACTGAAGAAATTGGCGGGATCAATGCCGGTTTTCGTCCTATGCAGATGCTTCTTGCCGCTGCCGGAGGCTGCTCAGCCATAGATGTGGTGGGTATTCTAAAGAAACAACGTCAAAATCCTGACGACCTTAAAATTGAAATAACCGGAGATCGTATCAGCGTTGATACTTACTCCGAATTTAAATCCATTCATATTCACTTTATACTGACAGGAAACCTTGATGAAAATAAAGTGGCACGTGCTATAGACCTATCACTCAATAAATATTGTTCGGTTTCCAAAATGCTGGAAAAAACCGCAACCATCACCAGCAGCTTTGAAATAATTTCGTAAAATAGCAAAGTTTGAAATTACTTTTCACATTTCATCCCGAGGGTCGGGGCTGTCGCATTCGCTCCAGCTTTTCACTTTTCACTTTTCACTTTTCACTTTTCACTTTTCACTTTTCACTTTTCACTTTTCACTTTTGACTTTTGACTAAAAAACACTTCGAAACTGAGTCCATCCGCACACAGACTCCCACTACACCCGAAAGAGAGCATTCTACACCGCTGTATTTAACTTCCAGCTATACGTTCGATTCGGCCGAGCAGGCACGCGCCCTCTTTGCCAACGAAATTGAAGGCAATGTTTATAGCCGCTACTCCAATCCCACCACCGATGAGTTTATCGAGAAAATGTGTAAACTTGAAGGTGCCGAAATGGGTGTGGCTACAGCTTCGGGTATGGCAGCGGTATTCGCCACGTTTGCCGCTTTACTCAGCCAAGGCGACCACGTTATTGCTTCAAGGTCGCTGTTTGGGTCGTCGCATCAAATCCTGAGCCAGATTTTACCCAGGTGGGGAATTACTTTTACGTATGCCGACACACTGGAAACCAGCCGTTGGGAGAAGCTGGTTCAGCCAAACACAAAAATGCTCTTCCTTGAGACCCCATCCAATCCAGGCCTCGATCTTGTAGACCTTACGTGGGCCGGAAAGTTTGCAAAAAGCCATAACCTTATTTTTGCTGTTGACAACTGCTTTGCAACACCGTATCTGCAGAAGCCCATTCAATTTGGTGCAGATATTGTACAGCACTCTGCTACCAAATTCATTGACGGACAGGGGCGGGCAATCGGCGGGATCATCGTTGGTAAAAAGGAATACCTGCAAGAGATTTATTTCTTTGCCCGGCATTCCGGACCTGCACTATCGCCTTTTAATTCCTGGCTCTTCAGCAAAAGCCTTGAAACACTTCCTGTACGCATGGAACGCCACTGCGACAATGCCGAAGCCATTGCTCACTTTCTGGGAAATCATGAAAAAGTAAACTTTGTAAAATACCCGTTTCATAAAGACCATCCGCAGCGGGAATTGGCAAAAAAACAGATGAAACGCGGAGGCGGAATTGTGTGCTTTGAGATTGCCGGCGGTTTTGAACAAGCCAAAATTTTCATTGATAACGTCCAAATGATATCACGATCAGCCAACCTCGGTGATACCCGGACTATTGTTACTCATCCTGCATCCACTACTCATTCAAAACTGAATAATGAAGATCGTGAAGCAGTGGGCATTACACCAGGCCTTATCCGAATAGCGGCCGGCCTTGAGCACATCGATGATATTATTGCCGATATTGAACAAGCTTTAAATTAACCATGCATTGTGCAAGATAAATCCGCACTATGTGAACAATTGCATTCTTTGGTGCTCACCGTATATGTGATTCTATTAATCAGGCATTTTTTTTAAGATAGGATATTTGCTTTTTCTCGTTTTGGCTATTATGATGGAGTAAGATGTATCAATCACCGCAACCAGTACATACTTCCATGAACATAGTAAAAAATGCCGCCTTCATTCTTACACTCATGATCATTCTGGTTTCCTGCGGGGCAGAATCTTTTGAGGATCATACTATTTTCACGAATGCAACCATCTGGGATGGGAATTCACTCACTGTGCAGCCCAATTCTGCATTGATAACATTTGAAGGACGTATCGTGGATATCATCGATATGAACGATCCTGATTTCCCCGGGGGGGCTACGGTTATTGACCTTGGAAATCGTTTTGTAGTACCCGGTTTAATTAATGCTCACGGACATGTTGGCATTGCCAAAGGGTTACAAACCGGCCCTGATGTACACACCGAAGAAAATGTTAAAAACCAGCTTGCTCTTTATGCAAGATATGGAATTACAACCGTAGTAAGCCTTGGAGATGAACCACAGGCCGCTTTTGATATTCGAGACCATACAAATTTCGCTGATGAAGGCCTTGCAAGATTGTTTTTATCCGGGCCTGTATTGAACCCCTCCGTTGCTGAAGAAGCTGAGAGTGCCGTTGCGTACCTCATACAGAGCAACCCCGACTGGACCAAAATCCGTGTAGACGACGGGCTCGGAACAAGGAGCAAAATGCAGCCAGCCGTATACGCTGCAGTTATTGATGCTTCACACAGCCATGGAGTGCCACTGGCAGCGCATATTGTTACCCTGGAAGATGCAAAAGGAATCGTGGAGAGTAATGGCAACCTGATAGCGCACAGCATACGGGATGTGCCCGTTACCCGTGAATTTATCAACATGATGCTTGAAAAAGATATTTGTATCACTCCCACACTAACCCGTGAAGTGTCTGTCTATATTTATTCGGAGCGTCCGGCTTTTTTTGATGATCCATTTTTCCTTTCCGAGGTACACCCTGAAGTACTGGAACAATTGGAAAGTCCGGATATTCAGCTGCAATATACAGGGAGAGCGGCCGATTATTTTCGTGAAGCGCTGCCCCTTGCAAAAGCAAATATGATGTCACTTCATAATGCGGGCGTCCGTATTGCCTTTGGCACCGATAGCGGCCCCCCTGCCCGATTCCAGGGATATTTTGAACACATGGAGATGGAAATGATGCAAAATGCTGGAATGAATCCTATCGAAATATTAAGATCTGCTACTCGCTATGCCGCCGAATGCATGAACCTTGATGATGAACTGGGTACACTTGAACCAGGTAAGTGGGCCGATTTTGTAGTGGTTAGCGAAAACCCCTTTGATGACATCCAAAATCTCAGAAGTTTACACAGTGTATATATAGGTGGAAATGAAATAAAGCAGGTAGTCTCTCAGCAATAAAAAAAGGGACGGTTATTGCCGTCCCTCTAAAAAAAAGTACTGATTCGTCGGGTTTTCGTTATTTAACGGAATCCATGTATTCAATCAGTTCGATGACTTTTGTTGAATAGCCCCACTCATTATCGTACCAGGAAACTACTTTCACAAAATTGTCATTAAGGCCAATTCCTGCACCTGCATCAAAGATGGATGTTCGAGGATCTGATAAGAAATCGTTAGATACAACAGCATCTTCAGTATATCCGAGAACTCCTTTTAATTCGCCTTCTGATGCAGCTTTCATAGCCTCACAAATCTTTTCGTAGCTGGCTCCTTTTTCAAGACGGCAGGTCAGGTCAACAACAGAAACGTTAGGAGTCGGAACTCTTAATGCCATACCGGTAAGTTTTCCATCGAGTTCGGGGATAACTTTACCTACGGCTTTGGCTGCTCCGGTTGAAGACGGAATAATATTTTGGTAAGCACCGCGTCCGCCTCTCCAGTCTTTCTTGGATGGGCCGTCTACTGTTTTTTGAGTAGCGGTTACTGCATGAACGGTTGTCATAAGGCCCTCAACAATTCCGAAACTGTCGTTCAGAACTTTTGCTATAGGTGCAAGACAGTTTGTTGTACAGGATGCATTCGATACAAAATTCATATCATTGGTATATGTCTCGTGATTCACACCCATAACAAACATTGGGGTATCGTCTTTCGATGGTGCCGACATGATAACTTTTTTGGCGCCTGCATCGAGATGGGCCTGGGTTTTTTCCTTGTCAAGAAACAGTCCTGTAGCTTCTACAATATACTCGGCTTCAACCTCATCCCATTTCAGTTCTGCGGGATTGGAAACAGATGTAACCCTGATTTTTTTACCGTTAACAACTAAATCTCCGCCTTCGACAGACACATCTCCTTTAAACAAGCCATGAGTAGAATCGTACTTTAGCATATATGCAATGTAATCCACATCAAGCAAGTCATTAATGCCAACCACTTCTACGTTATCTCTTTCAACGGCTACACGGAACACTAATCTTCCGATGCGTCCAAATCCGTTTATCCCTACTTTAATTTTTGTCATAATATTTACTCCTTTTCTATTTATTAATTCTGCTTATTATTATTTCTGCTTAGCAGTTATTGATTATTCATATTAAAATAACGGTTTATTCTCTCTCTATCCATTTTTATAGTTTGATATTCACATTAATTTAATGTGAAAGCGCTTTTAAATGGTTGTTATTCTATATCCACGGACTGGCTTTAGCCGGAATTTCACATAATGTAAAATAATGGTTTCAATCAGATGGTTCTGCCACATATTTACCACAGGCATAGCTCTCTCTATGGAGCAGCCTGCCCGTTTACGGGGCGTTTATAACAGGGGGTACCATTATGTGATATCCGGTTGCAGATATTCGAAGTATCCAAAATCGCATATCATCTAAACTGGATTTAAATAAATAGCCCAAATTTCCCTGACTTGAAAATCAGTATAATAATGCCAGGCTGCAAAAGGATGGCTAAGATAAACCAGTTCTAATGGTCACTCCGGTCTCCCGTCTTCGGTCTTTTCAGATCTATCCAAAAGCCAGTGGGATACCTGTAGCAAAATTCATGGTAGTACTATCAGATATCATCTTCGATTTCTACATCATCCGGCGGCAGGTCGCTGTCATCCGATATCAGTTCATCCACCGAAGATGAGGAATCATCATCTTCGTCATCTTCATTTTCTACGGGTACCACTTTTTTTCTGGTTTGCGCTTTTGCACCGGCGCGTCTCAGCTGCATAACGATATCGGGATTATCATTATCAAGAGCGATGTTAAGTGCTGTGTCTCCATTTCTGTCCCGAAGTCGCACGTTCGCTCCCGAGTCCAACAAAAACTTGACGATAGAGTTGTGGCCCTCTCTGGCAGCCAGCATCAGTGCGGTTTGCCCCCATCGCTGCTGAGCATTAATATTTGCACCTGATTTTACCAGCATTACAACTGCTTCATAGTATCCCTCACGGGCAGCAACGATTAATGCAAGGTCTCCTATAGGTGTGCCGTTATCCAGCAGAAACTTCATGATTTCCAGATTACCGCTTTCAGCAGCACGATTCAGGGCAGTTCCTCCCATTTTTGTCTGTAAAGCAGGATTAGCCCCGTTATCAATAAGATATTGAATGATATGAATATGGCCATTCTCGGATGCATAGATCAGGGCAGAAGACCCGTTTTTGCTAACCTGGTCAATATCTTCTCCCTTCAAGTGAAGTTCTTTAACTTTATTCAGATTCCCATCTCTGGCGGCCTGTAAAAATGATGAAAGCTCCATTTTTTATAATTATTTAATTCTGGATTAAAAATTTCTTCTTTTTAAAGATTGATCAGTATATCTCAAAAAAAGATCACTTAGTCAACCTCTGTATATAAAATCATTATTATTTTAAAACAACTGGTGTCCCCTTATCCATTTCTCCGCATAACGGATATATACAAGGTAACATTATTTGAAAGGCACTGAAAGGCCGTACGAATTTACAAAATCAGCGCCTGTCATTCTTTTTTTACCCGGCAGCTGCAGCTCAATAATTTCAACTGAACCAGTCCCGCATCCTGCAAATAATTTTCCATCCCGAAAATCGAGTTGCCCCGGTTTTAGAGTTTCACCAGTATATGGGGCAGCATGATGAATTTTTACCTTTTCATTACTATATGTGCACCACGCCAGCGGAAATGGATACAGTCCACGAATAAAATTATGAACATCTGCAGCATTTTTTCCAAACTTTATCCGGGTGTTTTCACGAAAGAGTTTTGGGGCAGGTGTTGCCAGATCATCATTTTGCGGCATTTTCTCACAGGTTCCGCAGGCAATTTCATTAACCGATTCCAGCAATAAATCCGCACCCAGAATTTTTAATCTGTTGTACAAATCACCCGTTGTTTCATCTGGACCGATCACGGTCTTTTTTTGACTGATGATTTCTCCCGTATCCACCTTTTCATCAAGAAAAAAAGTGGTGCAGCCGGTTTCTTTTTCTCCGTTAATAATTGCCCAATGGATAGGTGCAGCACCCCGGTATTTCGGCAACAATGATGCATGAAGGTTAATAGAACCGGATTTTGGGATTGCCAGAATTGTTTGCGGTAAAATTCTGAAAGCCACAATTACAATGAGATCAGGTTCGATAGCTTTTAAAGCGTTGCTGAATTCCCGGGATTTGGGATCCTCGACATCAATAACAGGTAATTCAAGCTCCGCAGCTTTTCTTTTCACATCGGTAGGCAGCGGCCGTCCGCCTCTTCCTCTTCTTTTGTCCGGATTGCTTACCACGGCCTCTATAATATGCCGCGAAGATGCAAGTTTTTCAAGACTTGGTACGGCGAAGTCAGGTGAGCCCATAAAAATAATACGTAACGGGTTCATTCCTGTTCTATGGGTAGTTTTGGCACGAGTGCGTATTCGGTCTGCAAAGAACCTTCCTTTATTTTTTTAAGTGTATTTCTGTGAAGCCGCCTTCGAAACGCACTTAAATAGTCCAGAAATAAAATTCCCCTGAGATGATCATATTCATGCTGAATCACTCTGGATATCCAGCCATCTGCTATCAGTGTTTGAGAATCAAAGTTCCGGTCTTTATACGTGATTGTGATTTTTTGCGGCCGGCTCACTTCATCCCGAACCTCCGGGATACTCAAACAACCCTCTTCTATTTTCAAATATTCCTCATCACTGGCAATAATAACCGGGTTAATAAAAACCAATGGCCCCAAATCTTCTTCATCATCGAGCTCATTCGTCATTTCATCCGCGTCTATTACAAACAGTTGAACCGCCTTTCCAACCTGAGGTGCGGCCAGGCCCACACCCTTGGAGTTATACATGGTTTCGAACATATCATCGATGAGTGTCTGCAGTTCTTCACTGTCTGCCTCAACAGGATCTGCCTTCTGCCTTAATACGGCATCGTTATATGTTACGATGGGTAAAATAGCCATATTTATAATTCGGGACGTGCTTCTAAAAAATGTTGCAATATCAATGCGGCTGCAGCCTGATCAATCCGGCCTTTTTTCCTGCGTTTCATCTTTGGAACACCCGATTCAACCAGAATATCTACTGCCTGGCGGGATGTATAACGCTCATCCATCGTATAGATTTTGATTCCCTTGAATTTATTTCTGAGCCTGTTCATATACTTCTTTGCGAGCGTAGTTGCGTTAGTAGGTACTCCTTCCGGGGTCAAAGGCCAACCGACCACAATACCGATTACAGGCCCTTCTTCCATCACCTGCCTTACAATTTCATCAAATGAATCGTCAGGTGAAAAGGTACCAATAGGGCTGGCAAACATTCGAAGTAAATCAGTCCTTGCCAGCCCCACTCTTTTGCTTCCAACATCAACACCCAGAATTCTTCCAGATTCAGCCAATTGATAAGCTAATTATAAATCCTTAAGTGGTGTTTTTAAGAACTTTTTGAGCTTTTTGCTTGGTTTGAAGTGAGTTTTTCTGTGTGCCGGCACATAAATCACTTCATTGGTTTTCGGATTACGGGCTTTTGGTTTGGCTTTTGTCTCTTTTACTTCAAACACACCAAAATTTCTGAGTTCAATTCTGCATGTCGGGTCTGCTGCAAGCATTTTTGCGCGCAGCGCATCAATCACACTATCCACCCATGGCTCTGCCTGGTTTAGAGGGACATTCATCTTGTCCGCAACGGTTCGAACAATATCACGTTTCGTATATGTTACCATTTTTACTTGTGTTTTAGATTAGTATTCACTCCACTGTATGGTTTACAGCATATCTTCAATAAAAATATGAAGATTTACGAAAAGCCCATATTTTTTTCTTCTAATAAGTTAAATATAAGTGTTTGTACCTAATTTACATAAGAGATTTCACTCATATCGCACCACGGTTTTTATACCGTCAACTCTTTCAAGTTTTTGAATTATTTTTTCAAGATGTTTCAAATCGTTTACATATGCCGTAATCACTCCTTCAAACATACCCCCCTCGCTGTTTACATTTATGCTCTTCATATTGGTTTGAAGGGATTTGGATAACACTTCGGTTAAATCATTTACAAGCCCCACACGGTCTTCTCCAATCACTTTTATTGCACCCAGAAATTGTGTATCAATATTTTTTGCCCATGATACATCAATGATGCGTTCACTGTCTGTCCTGATCAAATGATGGGCATTTTTACAATTTGAACGGTGAATTTTTACATCCCCGTTTCTGCTTATAAACCCGATCACATTATCCCCCGGTATAGGATCACAACAATTTGCATACGAGTACTTTACATCATTCAATTCACCTTCAACAAGGAGCGCCTTACCGTCACCTACCGATCGTGCTGTGGTAAAGTATTCTTCAGGGGCCTGATCACTATACTGTTTTTTATGATCATCAGGTTCATCATCAAGCCGTCCTTTACTTTTGAGTTGTTTTACACGCTTATACAGTGCATTTACTTCGAAAGCCCCTGAACCAATTTCATAAAACATTTCCTGGGCATCGCTGAACTTAAAGCGCTTGGCAACTTTTGTAAGTTCCTGGTCAGAAATTTCGATTTTGCCTCTTGCCGCACGTTTTTCCCATAAATCCCGCCCTTGATTGGCAACTTTCCTCTCTTTTTGTTTGATGAATTGACGAATTCTCGCTTTCGCTTTATGTGTTACCACATCCTCCATCCAGTCCGGATTCAGGTTTATTTTATTGCCGGTAATGATTTCAACCTGATCGCCTGATTTGAGTTTTTGCCTTAATGGCACCATTTTGCCATTCACTTTGGCAGCAAGTGCCCGCTCTCCGATTTCACTGTGTATTTCAAATGCAAAGTCAATACACGATGCGCCGTTTGGCAAAGTTTTCAATTCCCCGTTTGGAGTAAAGATATAAATTTCGTCCTGGTAAAGATTCAGCTGAAAATCCTTCACAAATTCAATAGCAGCATCAGGGCGGGGAGCATCGAGCACATCCCGTACCCAGTGCACAAATTTATCGAGTTCTGTGCTTCCGCTATTATTTCCCTCTTTGTATTTCCAATGTGCGGCAAGGCCCTGCTCTGCGATGTAATCCATCTTCCTTGTTCGAATCTGGACTTCAACTTTTCGCCCCTGTTTGGTAATCACGGTTGTATGAAGGGATTGATATCCGTTTGCTTTGGGTACGGATATAAAATCTCTGAACCTTTTTGGAATGGGAGTATACCAGTCGGTAATGACGGAATATACGCGCCAGCAATCTTCCTTGGTATGGGATTCCTCCAGAATAATCCTTATCGCAAACAGGTCGTAAATTTCTTCAAAGGGCTTTTGCTGCGTCTGCATTTTACGATAGATGGAATAGATATGCTTTGGCCTCCCCTTTATTTCAAACCTAAAATTCTGTTCACCCAGTTCAGAACGGATCGGGAGCATAAACTCATCAATAAAAATTTCACGTGCCTCTCTCTTTTCACGCAGTTTTCGAACCAGAAATTTGTATGAATTCGGGTCAATAACTTTGAAACTAAGATCTTCAAGCTCGTTTTTTATTTTAAAAAGCCCAAACCGATGAGCAAGTGGTGCATATAGCTCCATTGTCTCTGTAGCCTTATTCAGCTGTTTTTGCAGTGGGAGATGCGAAATCGTACGCATGTTATGCAATCGATCAGCAAATTTGATCAGCACCACCCTGATGTCTTCGGCCATTGACAGAAGCAGCTTCATAAATGTTTCTGCCTGCTTAGTATCCCTGTTCTCAAACACACCCATGATCTTTGTAAGCCCATCAATGATATGCATTACGGTTATGCCGAACAGATCTTCAATCGTTTTGAGCGTTACACTTGTATCTTCAACTGTATCGTGCAACAGTGCTGCAACCACCGAAACATCATCAATGTTAAATTCTTCTGCCATTATTTTGGCAACTTCCACAGGATGCAGATAGTAAGGCTCTCCGGATGCTCTCGTTACATTCTCGTGCGATTTACAACACAATTTAAAAGCTCTTGTAATAAGTTCTTCATTCACTGTCTCCAGGTGCTCATTGCACAGTCTGAGCAATACAACGAGAGATCCTTTCTGTTGCCTGTCTAATTCAAACTGGTCAATTTCTTCGCGGATATGTGTATCCACTTTTGGCATAGTCAATTACAACGATTTATGATGTGATATTACAATAACTCTGTTTTTATTAACGTAGTTCGTATTCTTATATATTATAAAAAAGTGATGATCAATATTAGAATTATTTTACAAGCATAAGGGAACATAACTTTTTTTACATTTCAATATTTACTCCGATCTTTTTTTAACACCCTTTTTCAATTCTTGCAAACGGCTTAAGAGTGAGATCATCAATAATATTTTCCCTCATTTTCAGCGCGCCTGTTACCGCAATCATGGCCGCATTATCGGTACAGTATTGAATCGAAGGAATCATCAGGTTCAGTCCGGATTCTTTTGCATAAGACATGACCTTTTGGCGAAGCATGGAATTTGCTGATACTCCTCCTGCAATCAAGATATGATGTACCCCGGTTTTTTCTGCCGCTTTTTTCAATTTCTCAACCAAAACATCGGTTATGGCTTCGGAGATACTTGCACAAATATCATTCAGGTTATGTTGAACATATGTTTCTCCTTTCTCCTGAATATAGTACAATACGCTGGTCTTTAAACCTGAAAAACTGAAATCCAAACCCTTGTGAATCATCGACCGCGGAAATTGATGAAAGCTGCCGTCACCATCCCGCGACAATTTATCGACAACCGGCCCTGCCGGATAAGGCAGATTTAAAATTTTTCCGATTTTATCAAATGCTTCACCTGCGGCATCATCCCTTGTTTTACCTAATAATTTATGCTGAAATATCTTTTCTGTATAAACCAGACGTGTATGCCCACCGGAAACAATTAATGCCACAAAAGGATATGCTTCTTTATGTTCGATAAAATTGGCATACATATGGGCATCAATATGGTTTACACCAATCAACGGAATATGATTGGATACTGCCAGGCCTTTGGCAAAACTCAGGCCTACCAGCAGCGAACCCATCAAGCCCGGCCCTCTTGCCACTGCAATTCCATCGAGATCACCAAGGCCGGTACGCGCTTCGCTCAGTGCCTGTTCAACTGTAGCCGTAATAGATTTATGATGAGCCCGTGAAGCAAGCTCAGGAACAACTCCGCCAAATTTTTGATGTACCGCCTGTGATGCAATAATGTTGGATAAAATATTTCCATCTGCATAAACGGAAGCAGCCGTTTCGTCACACGATGATTCAATGCCTAAAATCTTCATCTTGTAAAAATAATTGTTCTTATGATATGAATCCTGAAGAATCCCATCCAAAAAAAAAGCTCCCGAAACGGGAGCTTTCTGAATTGGAAACCGGTTAAACGGTTCTTTTTTCTTTTACGAAGGCTTAGGCTTTCTTGTCGTCTTCGTCTTCGTCAACCACTTCGAAGTCGGCATCAACAGCATCATCACCGGCTTCAGAACCATTCGCTTCACTTTGAGTGCCCGCGTCTGCCGTTTGGCTTTCCGACTCAGCTGCCTGATAAATCTCCTGTGAAGCTGCCGCCCAGGCTTTATTCAATTCGTCAATGGCATTATCGATCTCGTCGGTATTTTCTGATTTATGCAGTTCTTCGAGTTTCGTTAATGCTTCTTCGATCTTCGCCTTGTTGCCTTCAGAAACTTTCTCTTTGTGTTCATCAAGCTGCTTTCTCGTTGAGAAAATCAGCGAATCAGCCTGATTGAGTTTCTCGACTTTCTCGCGAAGTTTTTTGTCTTCATCAGCATGTTCTTTGGCAGCTTGCCTCATTTTTTCAATCTCGCTATCACTTAAGCCGGATGAAGATTCGATACGGATACTTTGCTCTTTACCCGTCCCTTTATCTTTCGCGCTTACATTCAGCACTCCGTTCGCATCGAGGTCAAAAGCCACCTCAATTTGTGGCATGCCTCTTGGTGCCGGCGGTATTCCGTCAAGATGGAATCGGCCCAGCGTACGGTTATCCTGTGCTTTGGCACGTTCACCCTGCAGAATATGAATCTCCACGCTGGTCTGGCTATCAGCCGCTGTGGAAAATACTTCTTTCTTGCTGGTTGGGATGGTTGTATTGGATTCAATCAACTTGGTCATAACACCACCGAGTGTTTCAATACCCAGTGTAAGCGGTGTCACATCAAGAAGTACCACATCATCAACTTCTCCTGAAAGTACGCCACCCTGGATCGCGGCACCTACAGCCACAACTTCGTCGGGGTTTACGCCTTTACTGGGATCCTTGCCAAAAAACTCTTTTACTACTTCCTGGATTTTTGGAATTCTGGTTGAGCCGCCCACGAGTATTACCTGGTCAATTTCTTTTTTCGTGATACCGGCATCCTTGATGGCTTTTTCACACGGACCGATGGTTCGCTTTACAAGATCATCCACCAGCTGTTCAAATTTAGGCCGGGTAATGTCGATATTCAGATGTTTCGGCCCGGCTTCGGTCGCGGTGATAAATGGCAGGTTCACATTGGTTTTTTGTGAGCTTGAAAGTTCAATTTTGGCTTTCTCAGCCGCATCCTTAAGCCGCTGCATCGCCATCGCGTCTTTTCGAAGATCGATGCCTTCATCTTTCCTGAATTCATCAGCCAGGAAATTGATCAGACGCTGGTCAAAATCATCACCACCAAGATGAGTGTCCCCACTGGTTGATTTTACTTCGAATACACCATCACCCAATTCAAGAACGGACACATCAAATGTACCTCCTCCCAAATCGTAAACGATGATGGTTTGGTCTGTATCTTTTTTATCAAGGCCGTATGCCAGGGATGCCGCTGTAGGCTCGTTAATGATTCTTTTTACATCAAGGCCTGCAATCTTACCTGCTTCCTGGGTGGCTTTTCTTTGTGCGTCGTTAAAGTATGCCGGAACGGTAATCACGGCTTCTGTGACTTTTTCTCCCAGATATTCTTCTGCAGTTTGCTTCATTTTCTGAAGAATCATCGCAGAAATTTCCTGCGGAGCATATTTTCTGTCATCAATCTGCACACGGGCAGTACCGTCATCTTCTGATTTAACAACTTTGTAAGATGCCTGCCCCATCTCTCCCTCAACCTCGTTATACATCCGGCCCATAAATCTTTTTATGGACGATACCGTTTTTTCCGGATTCGTGATTGCCTGTCGTTTTGCAGGAGCGCCCACCAGGCGTTCTCCGTCTTTGGTGAACGCAACAACCGATGGTGTGGTTCTGCCGCCTTCTGAGTTTTGGATCACGATAGGCTCGTTGCCTTCCATAACTGAAACGCAAGAGTTTGTGGTGCCCAAGTCAATTCCTATGATTTTACCCATAATTGTAGTCCTTTTTCTATTTTTCTTTGATTAAACTCGTTATTTGATCGGAATGGATTGTGAGTGATCCTCACTTTCCAAACCAGTTTTTGAAATTTTTATTCGTAAAACACCGTCTTTAAAAGTTGCTGCTACTGACGCTGTATCCACATTATCGGGAAGAGCAAATGAACGGGAGAATGAACCCTGTCTTCTTCCTGCCCTCTTCAATTGTTCACCATCTTCCAGATAGAGTTCCCTTTCACCACTAACGGTGAGAACTCTGTCTTTCAGTTTTATCTTGATTTGTTTTTTATTCATGCCCGGTAAATCCATCAGGATGGAATAAATCTCGTCACTTTCCACCAGGTCGTAATCGGGGTTAAATCCGCTATGGGGGCTCTGTGGTTGTGCCACTTTTTCCACAAACTGCTGGATATCCTTACCAAGCCTGGACAATTGTTTTTCAATATCGATAGTAAAATTGCTCATAATGTGTCGTTTTCTATCATATCAGAGCAACCTCAATGCCAAATAAATTTGCTTCAGCAGTTCACTGACGTATTGACATAGATAACAAAGAAAATGTGACCTGATGCCAGTTTCTGGTTTATTATCTGCTGATTTGCTTGAGATGATGCCAGAAAGCGGGATAAGATATGGCTGTGCACTCCGCATCCTTTACCGTGGATGTTTTCCGCGATTTTGTTGCAAGTACTGCGGCGGCCATAGCCATACGGTGGTCATGATAGCTCGGGAAATCTGCGGCTAAGGGTATAAAATCTTTGTTCCCGTGAATAGTAATCCCGTCTTTTGCCAGTTCAACGACGGCGCCTGAAAGTGACAGAATCTCTGCCATGGCAGAAAGCCTGTCAGTTTCTTTATGACGTAATTCTTCGGCTCCCATCACCGTTGATGTACCCTCTGCAAAACACATCGCCACCATTAAAATGGGCAGTTCATCAATGCAGTTGGGTATCAAAGCCGGATTGAGGTCTATAGCCGTTAATTCAGCTGGTTCTATTCTCAAATCTGCAACGGGTTCTTTTCCTTCCATCCGCGGGTTTTCAGTTGTGATGGATGCTCCCATTTCTGCTAATATATTGAGAGCTGCAATCCGGCTAGGATTCAAGCCGGTATTTTTTAAAAGAAGTGAAGAATCATTGTGAATGGTTCCTGCTACAAGCCAAAAAGCTGCTGCTGAAAAATCGCCCGGGATGGTATAATTTTGTGACGGTATCAGGTCTGCACGGCTGCTTCGAACTATTTTCCCTGTACCGTATGCTTCCGATTTTAAATTCAGCAATCTTTCGGTATGATCCCTGCTCAGAACATGCTCGATTACCTCAACAGAATCTTCACTGAACAGGCCGGCGAGCAATATTGCCGATTTTAATTGAGCGCTTGCAATCGGAAGAGGGAACCGCATTCCCCTCAGTCCATCGTTACGGGAAACCATCAATGGTGCAAAATCACCGTTTTTTCCCTTAATTTTACAACCAAGTGCACTCAGTGGATCTATAATGCGTTTCATGGTGCGGGATGAAAGCGATTCATCGCCAATAAGTTCACAGCTGATCCCTGCTCCGGCCACAATACCACCGAGCAGCCTCATGGTAGTACCGGAATTCCCGCAATCGAGTGGTTTTTCGGGTATACGGAACCCCTCCCTGCCTACACCATGCACGGTCACCTTGTCTTGAGTCTGGTCAACCTTCACTCCAAGCTGCTTGATGCAGGAAAGGGTACTTTGAGGGTCGGCCGCGGCAGAATAATTACTGATAACACTCACCTCATCCGAAATAGCCGCAAACATGGCTGATCTGTGAGAAATGGATTTGTCGGGTGGAGGGGTGATGGTACCTTTCAGTAATTTAGCCGGTTGTACTTCCTGAATCATATTTTAATTGCTTTGCAGCAGGCGTTGTGCTCTACTTGCTCCGGGAGTGCCTGGGTAATTTTCAACAATGGAATTAAGTAAAGAAATGGCATCACCACGTCTGCCATCCCTGATATAAATTTCTGCCGTTTTGTACTGTGCCTCTGCCACCCACTCTCCAAATGCCTCAAAGAGCACGCGCACTTTAGAGTATTCATCAAGTGCGGCCGGCCGGTTGCCCTCAGATAAATACGTTTCCCCAATTAAAAATTGGGCCTCAGCACCTATTTCCGTAGTGTTAGAACCTGCTACAAGGTTAAAAAACCGACGTGCCTCCTCAAGCCTTCCATCTCTGTACAACACTTTCCCAAGGCCTACCCTTGCCGCATCGTTTTCGGAATTAACAGACAGAACCCTTTCAAAATTTTGCCGGGCTTCTGTCCTGTTTTGAAGGGCAAGGTGAGCATTCCCCTGGCCAAGATAAGCCTCCTGCAGATATTGTGAATCGAGATTTGCAAGTTCTTCGAATCTGCGCAGGGATTCCTGGTAACTCCCCAGGGAATAATGAATTTTTCCCAGTTCGATCAATGCAGTCCCTTTTCTTTCTGATTCCGGAAAATCATTGACAAG
>SKKO01000300.1 GCA_007123715.1 Balneolaceae bacterium
ATATTCACTGCTTTCGCCCCTTTTGCGATAGCAGACCAAGCCCATACCCGATGATCTCCGGATGTTACCGGATCACTGATGAGCAGGGCAATTGTTCCGATTCCGGCCTGCAATTCACCTACGTACCAGCCTCCCTTCTCTTTGTTGGCACTCCGGGCAAAATCCATCATATTCATGACCCTCCATGCCGGCCAGTGACGATCCGGGTGGTTATGTTTCGGGTATAGCGAAACGCCGTAAAAGTCAACCACATCAGCCATCAGAAAGTCATCTGTAGCGCCAACTCCCAGGTGAGGAGAGATGATGATCGAAGAAACCGCGGCATGAGATGTGATCACATTATGATGATCAGCCACTCTTACGGCATGATACCTTGCACCCAAATCATCCTGCAATTTCTCATAAATAAATGTTTTCCAGTCAAGATAGTCTGTGTAACTCAGGATAGTACTGAATCTCGGCGGGCTCACATCCTCCCATTCTTCAAAGCCCCTGTGCCAGGCAATATTCAGATTTTCGAGGGTATGATATTTTTGCCGTAACCAATCGCGAAATTTTACCTGTGTATAAGGACAGTAACAGAACTGGGCATTTTGCACATAATCAATATTCGCCCAGTTAATAATGTGTGGCTCACTCCAAAGATCCCATCCGTAAAAGTTAGAATATTCGTTTGCAACCCTGGCTGTTTCAGTGTAAAAACGGTGCACCGCTTCAGCGACACCGCTGTGATCGGTACAAAAACCTGGTGCAGACTGCGATTCAACCACTACACCGCTTTGTGTCTGGAATTTGGCAGTTGGATGTTTTTTCCCTACCCAATCAGGCGCAGAATCAACATACATCTGGATAAAAACTTTCAGCCCAACTTCATCGGCAAGCTCCATCAGCAATCGCAGATTTTCAAAGTTGTACTCTCCGGGTTTTGGTTCGGCACGCTGCCATTCCACCCAGGTGCGAACGGTATTAAAACCGAGCTCTTTTATTTGCTGAAGGTCTTTTCCCCATTCATCCCTTGACTGTTCTGTAACCATGGTTAACATGGGTGCCCTTGCATCACCACCGCTATACCAAACTGAGAAGGGGAAAAAATCCGGATCAAATAGCTGATCGGGTGACTGCTGAGCCTGTAAAATAAACGGCGTTAAAATAGATAAAAGAAAACAAATCAGATAATTATTCATCTTGTACATTCTTTTTTATTATTTGAAGGTTGGCCGGTTTTATAGAAAAAGCAGACAATACACTATGCACTCCTTAAACTATAAAATAAGTAATTCTCAGCTCCTGCAAAGTAATTTCGATCTATCTGTTTTGAAGGCCTATAATCCGAACCGATGAATGTAAAAATGAGGGGGCTTGCTTTTTAAATTTCCTGACATTATCATAGATATACAGAATTTATAATTCTTATATTCATTTGGTCTTTTCAGCCATTCATCAACCAAAATCTATCCAAATAATTCGTATATAGATAAATCGCTACAGTTTCGCATAGAGATCCATTTACGGAAAATTGTTTCATCATTATTTATTTATAAGTGAATGAAATTCTTAATTATTGGATTATTGGTACTTCATCTTCAGAATTGTAATTACTCAATTATTGATGTAATACTGCAAAATGTGAAACAATATTAACGACTTGAATTCAGTTATTTTCATTATATTCAGGTTGTGATTTACCCATTTACACGCAATTAGTATTTTCAATCATGAAAAATATTTTATTCTCATTATTTACAATCCTTTTACTTCCGCTTAGTACGATAGCCCAGGTTGGAATAACAGCTGTGCCATTTCTTCAAATTGAGCCTGATTCCAGAGCTACGGGAATGGGAAATACGGGTGTAGCTATCGCAGACAACGCTTCGGCAATATTCTGGAATCCTGCCGGGCTCGCCTTCCAAAATCAAAGTCAGATAAGCCTTACACATGCAAACTGGCTTCCTGCTTTTAATGCCGATCTTTTTTACGATTACCTCGTTGGAACCTATCATGTTGATGGAATCGGAACAATTGGCGGTCACATAACCTTTCTGAATCTGGGTGAACAAACCCGGACTGATGAAACCGGCCTTGAGCTTGGGCGATTTAACAGTTTTGAAATATCAGCCGGCTTATCTTATGGATTCCGGCTCTCCAATAATTTTGCTCTTGGCACGGGAATACGTTACATCTACAGCTCTTTAGCCGACGGAAGTGTAAGTGGTCAGCAGATCAATCCGGGTTCAAGTGTTGGAGTTGATCTTGCCGCATTGTACAAAACGAATCCTTTTACCGTGGGCAACCGTATGGCTACCTTTAATGCCGGTTTAAATCTCTCTAATATCGGCCCTGGTATCCAATACACAGATAATGCACAACGAGATCCATTGCCCACGATATTCAGGGCCGGCTGGGCATATAAAATGGATCTTGACAGAAACGGCTTAAATACGCTCACTTTATCTAATGATATATCAAAAATAATGGCCCGAAATGAGCGTATAGGAAACGACCCTGACAATCCTGAGTATGAAACAATGGGTGTTTTCGAAGCCCTGATCAATTCATGGGGATCTTTCGAGCGATTTAATGGCACAGAGACTGTTACAGTGAGCCTTGCTGAGCAGCTTATGTTCGGATTTGGTCTTGAGTACTGGTATGATAACCTGTTCGCTTTAAGAACCGGTTACTACTTTGAACATCCGGAGAATGGAAACCGTGAGTTCATTACACTTGGCGCAGGTCTGCGCTACAATATTTTTGGGGTTGATTTCAGTTATCTATACACACTGGAAGATGATCATCCGCTTGCCAACACGATACGGCTCAGCCTCCTGATCAATTTCAGATAAGCTCTGATTAATGACATACAGGTTTTCCGGGAGCAGTGGTATCATTATTGTATCACTGCTCTTTTTGTTTTCATGTAGCGTTGTTTCCGTATATGCTCAAACACCCATTTTCAGGGCTAACCAGAATCCCGCCAACAATGTGACGTCCATTAACAGCTCTGCCGGGCCGGTAGATGGGATTCTGCAATTACTTGCTATTATGGTCGAATTTCAGCCTGATGATAACAGGTTTACCTCAGGTAATGGTACATTCGAACCGGGTGGTATCCCCTATCTTGAAAATCCGGGCACAAATATTGATGCATTGCCACATGACCGCGAATATTTTAATGCACATCTTGAGTTTGCAAAAAACTACTTTGAAAAAATGTCTCAGGGCAGGCTGAAAATCGAGTATCATGTACTGCCTGAGGTTTTCAGGCTACCCAATGAAATGAAGGAATACTCACCCATTGGTGAAAACCCTGAACTTTCTTCCCTTGCGGTTCTTGCCCGCGATTCCTGGGAGCTTGTGATGCGAAAAGGATCGTTACCTGTTACGATAAACCCGCATAATAACACAGCGTTTATAATTTTTCATGCCGGTGTTGGGCGCGACATTCAGCTAACAGGCACCTCACTCGATAAAACCCCGCAGGATATCCCATCGGTTTACCTCAGCAGGCATGCCTTTCGAAGCCTTCTTCCCGACCCCTCGTTCAGCGGTTTTGAAATCGATAACGGCAACCTTCTCGTTGAAAATACACTCATATTACCCAGAACCTTGTCGCGTTCAGGTGAAGATGTAACAGGGAACCGGTTTGTGCTGCCATTATCGATCAATGGAATGGTAACCGCACAAATTGGCAGCCACCTTGGGTTGCCCGATCTTTTTAATACTGAAACGGGCGAGTCGGGAATCGGTCGATTTGGGCTTATGGACGGAGCCGGAATTTTTGCCTATAACGGCCTCTTTCCACCGGAACTTTCCGCCTGGGAAAGAATTCATCTTGGCTGGGCCGAACCTTTCCATGTTGCGTATGATGATGGCCTTACCGATTTGCTTGCTATTTCATTAGATAACGATAAACAAATAGCTAAAGTTGAACTGTCATCAGATGAATATTTTTTGATAGAAAATCGCCACAGGGATCCATTGGATGAAGGTGTTACTTTGACCATACGTAAACCCGACGGTTTATACACTCAACAAAGATTTACCAACAGAGACATTGAATTTGTAACACAACGAGCCGGCTTTGACCGCATGCTGGAGCCGGGAGTCGTAACCGATGTGAGTAATTATGACTTTGCCTTACCCGGCGGACTTGATGTAAGCGGTGGATCCGAACGGCTGCTGAATGGCGGCATTCTGATCTGGCATATTGATGAATCGGTAATTCGTCAAAAAACCGGTCGCGAGGGGATTAATAATAATCCTGCCCGAAGGGCTGTGTCGCTACGTGAAGCTGATGGCGCTCAGGATATTGGGCGTCCTGCTTCTATCGGTCTGTTTCAGAATGAATCTAACGGGTCAGCATTTGATTTTTGGTGGTCAGGAAATAACTCAACCGTTATCACACCAACCGGTGAAATATCACTATATCAGAACAGATTTGGCCCTGAAACCTATCCCGACAATCGCACTAACTCCGGTGCGGTATCCTTTTTTGAAATTTACGATTTCTCTGATAATCTGCCGGCAGCAAGTTTCAGAATACGCCAAACCAATCCTTTTTCTGAATTATACCAGCTCATTCATTCCGGTAACGATCTGCGTATTGACACTTACACGCATTTTAGTGATGAGTATTACAGCCGTTATCCGTTTGCCATACAGCCTTATTCTGCAAAACCCGGCAACTGGGTTATGATTCCGGGCATAGATGGAATTCATCTTTATAATCCGGAATTAAATGTTCTGACAGATGCGTTACATACAGGCCGTTCTGTTCAGCAGCCATTTATTTCATCCGGAAACGGTATTTTTACACTAGCGGATAAACCCATTCGTGGTAAAAAAGAGATTTCTGTAACAGGATATCATTGGCTTGAAAATCAGGCCAATCCGATGTGGGAACTAACAGCTCCGGCTGTAAATGGTTTTATTGGTTCATTTGAGAATCACATCCTAGATTTTGATGGTACCGGATTTCGTTTCGACATTTCTGATTTCAAGGAACTCATTATTGATGAACCAACATGGTTCTCTGAAAAAATGAAC
>SKKO01000241.1 GCA_007123715.1 Balneolaceae bacterium
CTTCCGCCATAGATAAATTCAAGATCGCAAGGCGGGCCAACAGAATCGCCATCGCAGGCAGCATCGGTTGGAGGACGTTCATCCAAAGGGAATGGCAGAAATTCCCATGAATTCCCATTGTCATGACTTTGATAATATCCCAGCGCGGCATTCACACTTTCACCCCCCGCGATGGAAGTAAAACCAAGCCCGGCAATAATTTTTGTGCCATCAGCAGAAAGAGAAAATGCACGCCCGCGACCAGTGAAAATGCTGTCAGCATTTTGAGGGACATATATATCATCCGAGATTTCAAAATAGGCATTTAATCCGGGAGCCATCCAAAGTACCTCACTACTTGCTTCAAGAGATGAAACGGAGTTTTGCTGGATGGTATCGTAACGATCCAATAAAGGGCCAAAAGGAATTTGCTCTATAAGTGGCTGGCTATAACTTAAGGAGTGCCAATTAAAAGCCAGGAAGAAGAGAAAGGCCGGAAAACAGATTTTATGGTAAATCATTGATATAGTATGAATCAATACATGCCGAATAATACCTGTTTGCAGTATAAATGTTTAGTGCGTTCGAAAAAAACATCAATGAAGAGGTATGAAAATTCACCACAAAAGCAAAGTATTTTAATAGTTTATATGATAGTTCGTAGTGTATCACTTTCCAAAGAAAGTTCTGAAAATAGATTATTTGGGATTAACTTAAAATGGAAAATTACCAATAATTAAAGGGCGTAACTTCCAAAAAAATTGAATACAAACTATTGGTTGTTAATATAATGGTGTCGCGGGAACGACTCCCATGCTATTTAATAGTTGAAATGACAAAATTATACAATATGTTATTCAGGTTTTTTTATGAAACAGAAGGTACAGAGAAAAGAAAAGGAGCCCCCGTTCAAAGGAGCTCCTTTTAGATTTAGCAATCTAAACCGGGCATGGGAATGCCCAATAGGTCTGTAAGAGCAATCAAAATTGGAGAAGTAATATTTAATCCATTATTTTCCTGAGAAATGCCGGTTGTTCCGTATTTCTTTTGTCGATTCGTTCAGATTTATCGGCAATGGGTGCATTGTCTGTTCCTTCCCGCCGTTGTACCTGAACCGGTTCCGTATATTCATCTTCTGCCTCTTCGAAGTCATCAACGGTACGTATATACTTAAGGCTTCTGCGATGTATTGCCGGTGAATCAAGATTTTTCAGATTTTTCTCACCTTTATAGAAATTTCCATCAGTTGGAACTGATTTTCGATTGGCAATGTCGCTGGCTTTTGGAAGTGAGAATGACCTTTCCCGTTCTCTTTTTACCGGTTCTGTTTTTTTATTTGCGGAAATTCTTGACTGAGATCTTTCATCTGCGAGTTCAAATCCTGTTGCGATTACCGTAACTCTTAATTCATCTTCAAAAGATTCATCAAGTACGGTGCCAAGGATAATTTCTGCATCCTCACCGGCTTCCTGCTGGATAATACTGGTTGCGGTTGTGGTTTCCCGCATACCAAGGTTAGCACCGGCTGAAATATTCACCAATACATTTCGGGCACCGCGAATACTAACACCATCAAGCAGCGGTGAATTTATGGCTTCTCTTGCTGCTATTTCAGCTCTGTCGGGGCCGGTTGCTGTGGCTGAACCCATAATGGCTGCACCGCCATCAATCATGGTTGTACGCACATCGGCAAAATCGAGGTTTATAAGCCCCGGCATTAAAATCAGGTCTGAAATTCCGCGGGTGGCATTGTAGAGCACTTCATTTGCTATTTCAAAGGCTTCTATCAATGATGTTTCTTCATCTGCGATATCCAGAAGGCGTTCATTTGGAATCACAATCACTGTGTCACAGTTTTTTTTGAGTTCGGCTATGCCTTCGAGGGCATATTTCATTCGAACTTTGCCTTCGCAGTGGAATGGCGTTGTGATAATTCCAACGGTCAGGATTCCTTTTCGTTTTGCAATTCCGGCAACCACAGGTGCACCTCCGGTTCCGGTTCCGCCTCCCATTCCTGCTGTGATGAATATCATATCTGCCGAATCCACGGCTTCATCAAGCTCGTGTCGGTTTTCTTCCACGGCTTCACGGCCAATTTCGGGACGGGCACCCGCGCCGAGTCCGGAAGTTAAATTGGCACCTACCTGAATAGTGATATTTGCATCATTATTCTTTAGTGCCTGTGCGTCTGTATTAAGTGCGATGTATTCAACACTTGTCAAGCCTTTACGAATCATGTTGTTGATGGCATTTCCTCCTCCGCCTCCAACACCGATTACTTTAATCTTCGCATTATCCTGACCTTTTTCGTCAAAACTAAAACGCGATGTTATGTATTCCATAGTTAACTCCGTATTTGATTGCTATTTGTCTGTAGATTGCTTCTTTATTTTATTGCTATTTAAAGTTCTTTGAACCAGCTCTTCATTCGCTCTGTGATATTCCCGATTACTTCGCCGACTCCGCTCGATTTTGTTGATGAGGGAGCCAGTTGCTGGTTGTCGGGGCCATCAGCTTTAAGTGCATGTAACACCAATCCTACACTGGTGGCATAAATAGGGCTGTTAACCTCTTCAATCAGGCCTCCGGCCAATCCCAAAGGCCGACCGATTTTTGCATCCATACCAAGTACTTCATTTGCAAGAGGGCAAATATTTTTGATTAATGCACCGCCGCCAGTGATCACAATACCTGCACTCAGGGTATCGGCAAAACCACTGCGTTTCACTTCTATGGCTATGATTTCAAGAATCTCTTCCATCCGTGCCTGGATAATTTTGGCCAAAATACTTTTTGTAATTTCTTTAGGTGGCCTTCCTGCAATTCCCGGAATGGTAATCACTTCATCATTCTCTATGAGATCCACAAAACATTCACCATGATTGTGTTTCAGTTTCTGAGCCTGTTCATCCAAAACGCTGAGGCCGATTTTGATATCATCGGTTACCTTTTTACCGGCAATTGCAATTACAGCGATGTGCCGGATAGTGTTTTCCTGAAAAACGGCCAGATCGGTTGTACCCCCACCGATATCAACCAGAACCACACCGGCTTCTTTTTCTTCATCATCAAGCACGGCATAGGAAGATGCCAATGGCTCGAGAATGATATCAGCCACCTGGTAACCGGCACGTTCCACACATCGATAGAGATTTTTGGTTGCCGAAACAAGCCCCGTTATGATATGAACCTCGGCTTCCATTCTCATTCCGCTCATGCCAACCGGATCGCTTATCCCGTCCTGACCATCTACCACAAATTCCTGCGGGATGATATGGAGAATCTGCTGATCGGGAGGGAGCATAATTTGCTGACAGTCCTTAAGTATCCGCTCAACATCCTGTACGGTTATTTCTTTTTCTTTGTTATTGATGGTAATAACACCCTTGCTGCGGATACTCCGGATATGGTCGCCGGCAATACCTACATTCACCGAATTTACCTGAATGCCTGATGCAAGTTCAGCCTGCTGAATGGCGGTTTTGATAGCGTTAACTGTTTTATCAATGTTTACCACGACACCCCTGTTCAAGCCCTCGCTTGGAGCTTTTCCAACACCCAGAATATGAATTCGGTTTTGTTCATTTATTGAGGCGACAACCGCACATACTTTTGTAGTGCCAATATCCAGTCCAACTACAATTCTTTCGTTTTCGTGTTCCATATCTTTTTCTGCCTAATGTGTAATTGCTAAATATTTATAATTATGAATGTTTTGTTACTATTTGATCTCTGAACCTCAGATCGATACTGGAAAAGCGATTCATTCCCTTTCGCATTACAACTTCGGTATAGAAGGCTTCCCAGTGCATTAATTTTTCGTGAAAATTATCCTGGCCAAAAATCAGCTTTACAGCATATTCATGAGTAAGTGCAACGACTCCCTCATGTTCATTCCAGGTAATCTCGCTGATGGTTACCCAGCCGGTATCATTCTGTTTTGCAGCCCTTAAAAATTCTTCGACATGTTTAAAAGCAATTGTTTGCAAGGTGTCATTGGCCGGGGTGGCAGGGAATCCGTAAACAATCGGTACATCTCTGGCTTTGCCGGGTTTTATGGGCAGTTTAATTCCACCACCGGTTACATACACCCGGCGATTTCCATCAACCAGCATGGCAATAGGTTCATATTCATTAACCCTGAAATGTAATACACCACGAAGGGTCATATTCACATTTACATTATTTACATAAGGCAGTTTCTTTAAGTCTGTGGATATTCTTACATAGTCAACACTGTCAGCGTAAAGACCTACAGGAGATTCGATGGCTTCTAAAAGGCTTTCACTTTTTGTGAAATAATTTCCCGAAAACTGTACATCCTCTATCACTGTATTTTTTTCATAATAGATGCCGGCATAAACTGCAATTCCCGCCAGCGAAAAAACAAACAAAACCCAAACAGACCGGGTAACGGTTTGCCAGTGATTTGTTCCTTTTTTATGCTGTCTTTTTGAAGGCATGTTCAGTTGCTCCTTTCCTTTAACAGTTCCACAAATTTTTCACCGTAGCGATAAATATCACCTGCCCCCATCGTAATTACGATATCCCCGGGCTTTACCAAATCGTTGAGCAGTTCGGGCAGCTCGTTCTTGTCTTTGAAATAATGCACGTTCTTGTGGCCATATTTTGTTGCAGTTTCGGCAATCAGTGACCCCGTTACACCTTCCACAGGTTTTTCCCTTGAGGGATAAATATCTGTTATAACAAGAACTTCGGCATCAAAAAAAGAAAGGCCGAATTCTTTATACATTTGTTGGGTTCGTGAATATAAGTGAGGCTGGAAAACAGCCACAATTCGACGGTCAGGCCATCCTTTACGTGCCCCCTGAATGGTTGCATGCACCTCGGTAGGATGATGAGCATAATCATCAATAACAATAACGTCATCTGATTCATGCTTTAATTGAAATCTCCTGAAAACTCCACTGAATCGTTCCAGGCCCGATTTAATTTTTTCGAAGGGAATTCCCAGCTCACGTCCAACGGCAATGGCAGCAAGTGCATTTTTTATATTGTGATCACCGGGGGCTTTTAGATGGATTTCTCCTAATGTTTCATTGTTTGCAAGTACGCTGAATGAGCTGTAAAATGCGCTTTGTGAAATGTTTACTGCCCGAATTCTGGCTTGCGGGTTGTAGCCATAGCTGATAATTCTCTTTTCAATTCTCGGCAATATACTTCTTATTTCGGGGTCATCCAGACAAACCACTACCGCTCCATAAAAAGGAACTTTATTGGCAAATTCGACAAATGCGTCTTTAACATCATTAATATCTTTATAGATATCAAGATGTTCCGCTTCAATATTTGTGATAACGGCCATAGAAGGGGACAAACGCAGGAACGTACGGTCATATTCATCAGCTTCAACGATAATGATGTCGCCTTTACCGACAACCGCATTTGTTTTATCAAAGCTGTGAACTCGTCCGCCTACGATTATGGTGGGATCAAAACTTCCATCCTGAACCACATGGCCTGCCATAGTTGTGGTTGTGGTTTTGCCATGGGTACCCGCGATACCGATACCGTATTTCATCCTCATGAGTTCGGCCAGCATTTCAGATCGTTTGATGACGGGAATCTGCCTTTTCATCGCTTCGATGGTTTCTTCGTTATCCTCTGCTTTCACCGCACTGGTGTATACAACTACATCAGCACCCTCTACATTCGACGCAGAATGATTTTGATAAATAACGGCACCAAGTTTTTTCAGGCGTTCTGTATTTTCAGAACTGCTTTGATCTGAGCCTGAAACCGTATAACCGCGAAGCAGGAGAATCTCGGCCATGCCACTCATGCCAATACCACCGATGCCTACCAAATGGATGTGGCGGGTTCTGCCGAAAACCGGTTGTGTTTGAATCTGATTACTCATTCCAGGTTTTTTTCAGGTATGTTAGAATATTTTGGGCGATAATATTTGATGCATCCGGTTTGGCGAGAGATTGCATTGCCTTACTCATTTCTGCAAGTTTCTCGTTATTACCGATAATTTTTTCAACAGTTTTAGCAAATTCTATGTCAAGATATTTTTCATGAAGCAGTTCAGCGGCTCCCGCATCAACGAGTGCTTTTGCATTTTTTGACTGGTGATCACCTGCTACATTGGGTGAAGGCACCAGGATTGCAGGCTTACCAAGGTTCATCAGTTCACTGCAGGTACCTGCTCCGGCCCGGGTAACCACAAGGTCGGCGGCTCCATATGCTGAAGGCATGTCATCAATAAATTCAACTAACCGTACATTTGGGAAATTTGACAAATTTATCCTGTTCAAAATCCCATCTGCATATTTCTCACCACATTGCCAGATAATCTGCAGGTTCATATGGTTATGAAGCGTGTGAAGGTGAATGATCATGGCTTCATTTAAAGCCATTGCTCCACCACTTCCCCCAAGCAGGAGAAGCACAGGGGTTTCTGCTGTAAATTGATAGGCTTTTAAAGCCGTTTTTTTGTCTGCTATAGTAAGGCGGCTTCGAACCGGATTACCTGTGATTTGTACTTTTTTTTCAGGAAAGTGGGAGGTGGCTTCTTCAAAAGCTGTAAATATGATGGCTGCATGTTTGCCGAGCATACGGTTTGTAATGCCCGGGAAGCTGTTTTGCTCCTGCAGAATAAGAGGAATGCCAAGTTTTGCTGCTGCCCAGCCAACGGGCCCTGATACAAAACCGCCGCATGCAATCACCACATCAGGCTTAAACGATTTGATCACCAGAAAACTTTGAATTACACTTACAATCAATTTCAGCGGGAATAAAAGGTTCTGTATGGTAAGTCTCCTGTGCAGCCCGCTTATCCAGATATGATTGATTGAATATCCGTAACGGGGAACTGTTTTCCATTCCATCCTGTCTTTTGTGCCTACGAAGCGAATTTCGGCATCCGTGTTTAACTTGCCAAGCGCATCGGCAATCGCGATTGCAGGATAAACATGGCCACCCGTACCACCGGCTGCCATAAGTACCCTTAACGGGTTTATGGCAGCGGTGAGGGTGTCTGTAGATGATATGTCTTTTGCAACGGTTGCGATCATCCGTTATAAAATTGTGCTTTGTGGTTCAGGTTATGTTTCGAAATATTCAACAAAATGCCCATCATCAATCCGGCAAAAAGCATACTGGTGCCACCATAGCTAATAAATGGCATTGGAAGGCCGGTAACCGGAAAAAGTCCGGTGGCAACAGCTGCATTTACAAAACCGTAAAGTGTGATCATCAGGGTGGCACCAAGAGCCATCAATGTGCCCAGTACATCGGGAGCACGCCGCGCAACCACTGCAATTCCCCGAAACAGAATTAAGGTGAATAAAAACAGAATGAAAGCTGATCCTGCCAATCCATATTCCTCAGCAATAATGGCAAAAATAAAATCATTGTATGGGGCGGGGAGGAAGTCGCGCTGGGAACTTTTCCCCACACCCACACCGAATACCTGGCCTCTGGCAATAGCAATATGTGCCTGCTGAGCCTGATATCCACTGTTTGATTCAAAATGGGTATTATTGAGTTCAGAAATTTGTGTGATATAGTTTGTGATCCGGCTTTGTCTCTCAGTCGATGCGGAAACAAACGCAGCTCCGCCAATCATACCTGCAAGAACCAGCGCGGAAAGTTGAGGGACACTGATTCTGCCCACAAACATCAGGAGAATACAGATACCCATCAGTACTGCGGCACTGCTGAAGTCTTCAACGGCTATCAAACCACAGGTGATGATTATCCAGAACATGATTGGCAGGAATGCTCTTTTAAAATTTTTTATATATTCTTGTTTTTCATGGAGAAGTACGGCTACATGAAGAATAAGGGAAATTGCGGCAAACGATGAAGGCTGGAATGAAATGATGCCTACTGAAAGTGCCCGTCTTGCGCCAAACTGAAACTCCCCGTAAAAAATAACTGCTATAAGCATAATCCAGCTCAATACCATAGCGAGCCTGCTGAAACGGGCAATAACCGCATAGTTAACCTTTGAGACTAAAACCATAACCAGAAAAGCAATCCCCAGCTTGATGATGTGGCCTGTAACCAGTTTTCCGGCAGTAGTTCCGTGAGTTTGTGCAAAAAATGCTATGGATGAAAACACAGCAAGGCAGCCAGCTATCATGAGCATGATAATCGCAACAAACAGAATTTGGTCACTACCCTTACGAGGCGCTTCCAGCTCGTCCTGAGTGGTTTCGAAAATGGTACCAACTTTACTATTTGGTGTGGTATAGTACAAGTTTAAGATTTTGGTTTATGATTTATGGTCAAGTCTTTCTGCTCACTATTACAGATCCAATACAGCCTGTTTAAACTCGTTTCCGCGATGTTCAAAATTTTCAAACATATCGAAGGAAGAACACGCAGGGCTTAACAAAACAATTTCACCTCTTTTAGCTGCTTTTCGGGCTTTTTTGACAGCATCTTTCATAGAGTCTGCTTCTGTCAAATGGGGCACAACTTTATCGAGCTGTAGTTTGATAGTTTGCCTTGCTTCGCCAATTGCAACTATTGTATGAACTTTTTCACGGAGCTGATTTTCCAGCAAACGATAATCGTTGCCTTTGTCCCGGCCGCCAAGAATCAGTACCACTGGCATATTGAAGCTGTTTAAAGCATACCAAACCGAGTTGATATTTGTGGCCTTACTGTCATTGATATAGCTCACACCTTCATATTTTCGTACAAATTCCAAACGGTGGGTTACACCCTCAAAACTTTTCAGGCTTTCCCGTATAAATTCATTTTTGATTTCGGATGCCCTTGCTGCAAGTGCGGTTGCCATTCCATTTTGCAGGTTATGTAGCCCTTTTAGTCCAATTTCACCGATTTGCATAATCTGTTCTTCGTTATCATTAAGTTTTAAGATCAGGTTGCCGTTGCGCACAAAAGCACCGCTGGCAACTTCGCCACCGCCTGTAAAAGCGAGCAGTTGGGGTGTATTTTCTTTCCCGGCAATCTGTTTAGCATGCCCTGAAAGGATGGGGTCGTTAAAGTTATAAATGAACCAGTCTGTTGCTGATTGGTTTGCAGTGATACTTAATTTTGAATCTGCATAGAGATTAAAATCGTTTTTATATCGGTCGAGATGATCGGGGGTTATATTGAGAATGATACTAACATATGGCTGGAAGCTTTCGATATGATCGAGCTGAAAACTGCTGATTTCGAGAAGCACGTCTTTATCCGGCGCTGTGTCATCAACAAAATCGGAAAAAGCCATCCCGATATTTCCGGCGAGAATATGATCTTTTCCCGCAATTTTCCATGTATGGGACATCCAGCTTGCAACCGATGTTTTTCCATTTGTGCCAGTAACGGCTATGATTGGTGAACGGCAAAACCAGCTTGCCACTTCCACTTCCGAAAACACTTCTTTATTGCGGGTAATGTATCCGTGGATAATAGATGAACTATCCGGAACTCCCGGACTAACAACAAGAAAATCCCCTTCCAGGGCCGAATCGGAATGCATATTTTGTTCAAACCTGATTCCCTCATTATTCAGTAATGTTTGAACAGCTTCAGGGATTGTGCCGGCATCTGATATAAACGGAACAGCACCTTTCCGCTTTAACAACCGAGCGGCTGCGACGCCGCTTCGGGCAGCGCCTGCGATTACAATATGTTTGCCGTTTATCTCTCTCATCGCAGTTTGAGTGTTAAAAGGCTTAATATTCCTAGCAGTATTGCAATAATCCAGAATCGCACTACTATTTTGGATTCGGGCCATCCCTGCTTTTCAAAGTGGTGATGAATGGGTGTCATAAGAAAAACCCGTCTTCCTGTCCCGTATTTTTTCTTTGTGTACTTGAACCATGTAGTCTGTATAATGACCGACAGGGTTTCAACAAAGAAAATTCCACAAATAATTGGCAAAAGAAGCTCTTTGTGGATCATTACAGCCAGGGCTCCCAGTGCGCCACCAATGGCAAGAGAGCCTGTGTCTCCCATAAAAACCGATGCGGGATAGGAATTGTACCATAAAAATCCAAGGCAGGCACCAACGAGAGAAGCTGCAAAAATGGTAAGCTCTCCAGAGCCGGGCAGATACATGATGTTCAGAAATTCCGAAAAGTCAACCCGCCCTGAGACATAGGCAAAAATCCCGAGAATTACACCTGCTATAGCAGATGTGCCAGACAGAAGCCCGTCAAGTCCGTCTGTTAAGTTTGCAGCGTTACTTACAGCCGTAATGATGAAAATCACCACTGGGATGTAAATGACCCATCCCCACTCTTCACCAAAAAAAGCATAATCGATATGAACTTCTTTTAAAAAGGGTACTGTCGTTATGGTATTATAATCCTGAAAAGCAGGCCAAAAATAAAGTATAACACCCAGCACGGTACCAACCATAACCTGGCCAATTACTTTATTCCAGCCATGAAGGCCCGCCTTGTCTTTTCGAACGGTTTTGATGTAATCATCCAAAAAACCCACAATTCCGAGTACAATAACCACGTAAATAATCACCCATGTGTAGATACTGTTCATGCGCATCCATAACAGGGCGGGAACGAGTGTGGCAAGAATGATGATTACACCACCCATAGTGGGTGTATCGGCCTTGCTGAGATGAGATTTCAGTCCGAGATCTTCACGGATATTTTCTTTTAGTTGCATTTTCTGCAGCCATCGAATGATCTTTTTTCCGGCAAACAAACTGATTAACAGAGCAAAAGCTGCAGCAAATGCAGTTCTGGTGGTGATGTAATCAAAAGCACCAAATCCCGGGGGGCTATATATTTTGTTCAGCCATGAAATCAATTCGTACAGCATCAGCCCACCCTCTCTTTATTTTGTGAGTTTCGGATTTTCAGGGCTTTGATGGCTACTTCGCGGTCATCAAAATGGGTGCGAACCCCATTTATTTCCTGGTATGTTTCATGTCCTTTGCCTGCAATCAGAACCAGGCTGTTGTTATCGGCCTGTAAAATAGTATTGGTAATGGCGTGATGTCTTGATGTTATCCGAGTAGCCGATTGTTGATTTCTGAATCCCTGCATAATCTCATCGATAATGCTGTCTGGATCTTCAGTTCTGGGATTATCTGACGTTATAATTACCTCATCTGCAATTCTTTCGGCAATTTCTGCCATTAACGGCCTTTTGGTTTTATCCCGGTCTCCGCCACATCCGAAAATGATGATTAATTTTTGAGTTGAGCCCTTTAATGCATCTAAGGTTGAAGCCACATTTTCAAGTGCATTTGGTGTATGCGCATAATCCACAAAAACGAGTGGTTCCCGTGAATTTTTTACCGAAACATTAACACGTTCCATTCGTCCCGGTGCACCGGTACATGTTGTGAGTGCATCAGCAGCACGTGTGCCATCGAGCCCGAGTGCTGTACAGGCAAGCAGCGCTTCAATTACGTTGTATGCATTGAATGTGCCTACTAGAGGAGTTTTTATTTTGATGTCATCCAGTAGAATAACAGAGCCGGCAGCATCAGCAGTAACGATATCGGCTTTGAATAATCCTTTGCCCTTAAAACTGAAACTTAAAATTTTAGCCGGAGTGGAATTAATTATCCATTCCCCGCGACTATCATCAAAATTGGTAACCGCCCAGCTTTTCTCATCAAGAGAATTAAATAATTTTCTTTTGGCAGATGCGTAATCATTCATCGATTCGTGATAATCGAGGTGATCATGGCTCAAGTTGGTAAAGACAGCGACTTTAAATGGAATTCCCCGAACTCTTTGCTGGGAAAGTGCGTGTGATGAAACTTCCATTACAAGATATTTGCTGCCTGCCTCAACCATTTGCTTCATGTCGCAGGCAAGTTCGATAGGGTCTGAAGTGGTTAACAAGCTATTGTAAACATCATTATTAACCCTTTTTTCTACAGTGCCAAGCAGGGAAGCTTTAAGCCCAAGTTTTGTAAGAATCTGCCAGATTAATGTCGAGACAGTGGTTTTCCCATTCGTTCCGGTGACACCAATTATGGTAAGTTTTTGGGCAGGATTACCGGCAATTAACTGAGCAAGCGGACCTAAAAGGTTTCTAGTGTTTTTTACCTGTAAAGCTAAAAATTCATTATTGCCGGATAGTTGCCTTTCTGTAATGACCACCGAAGCTCCCCTGTCAACCGCTTCCCGGATAAAAATGTGACCGTCTGACTTGTACCCTTTTACGGCAATAAAAATATCGCCGGCAGCCACTTCTCTTGAATCCTGACAAAGTTTACCCAATTTGACAGGTTTTATGCCGTCAATATTTTGAGGATCGCAAAATTCTATGAACTGTTCAATATCCATCAATTTGTAGCAAATGAAGCAATTTGATTGAATGGTTTCGATTTTCCGCGTACGGTTACCGTGCGCCCATGCCGCATCAGTTCGCCTGCTGCGGGAAATTGGTTATATATAGTTCCTGAGCCGATGGCTTCTATTTCCAGGCCAAGGTTCAAAAGCTGGTAAGCAGCCTGTCTCATATTCAGGTTTGTGAGATCAGGTATCCGGGAGAAACCTTCCGGCACCTCCTGAGGGGCGTTAAAACCAAACTCTAATTTCAGAGGAGTGTTTCTGGAAATTTCATCACCCGGTAAAGGATGTTGAGCTGTAACATGGCTCCCGGTGCCTTCTAATGAGAAGACAATCCCGGATTTTCGCAGAATCGAGGAGACCCGGTCTCTTGGGAGTCCTTTCAGGTCGGGTATGATTATTTGGTCAGCCACTAATCCGGAGTTTGGTTCTTCATCAAATCGTTGCAAGGTGTTACCGAGGCCGGAGATTCTGGTAGCCATTTCTTTGAAAATTGAACCGGAGGTAAACCCTCCATAAATACTTGTTTTCGGCTCATCAAGAAGAACGAGTATAATGATTTCAGGATCTTCTACCGGGAAGAACCCTATAAATGAAGCACGATACCGGGGCTGGTAGCGGCCATCGATATACTTTTGGGCTGTTCCAGTTTTGCCGGCAATTCGAAGGCCATCAACCATTGCCCATCTTGCTGTTCCTGAATCGGAGACGGCCTGTTCAAACACAGGAATTAATTTGTCTATAGTCTCTTTTTTTGCAATTCTTCGAATGGGAACCGATCTTTGTTCCTGGATGGTGTTGCCAGCCTCATCGGTCATTTTTTCGACTACATAGGGTTTCATCATCATACCGCCATTTGCGAATGCAGCATATGCCTGTATCAGCTGTATGGGTGTAATATGAATCTCATAACCAATTGACATCCAGGGAAGTGTAACCAGGCTCCACTCATAGGGCCGCTGAAGGTTTCCGGCTTCTTCATTAGGAAGGTCTATCTGCGTAGATGTGCCAAACCCCATATTTCGTGCATATTGATAGAAGGTGTCCGGCTTAAGCCTCATCGCAATTTCAGCAGTGGCAATATTTGATGATTTTGCGATCACTTCACTGAAAGAGAGTGTACCCAATGGGTCGTGATCACGCATTATTTGACCGTATATATTTTTTTGCCCCCCACGTGGAGTTTCGAATAATTCGTCAATTGTTACAGCACGCTGTTCTACTGCAGCAATTGCTGTTACCAGCTTAAATGTTGAGCCGGGTTCAATCATATCGGAAACAGCAAAATTTCTCCTGTTTTCCTGATCTGATGCTGCAGGAGAGTTTGGATCAAAAGTTGGATAATTGGCAATAGCTTTAACGGCACCGGATTTTGGATTCATAACGATGGCTGTACCCTGGGCAGCCATATGCCGCACTACACCGGCCTCAAGTTCTTCTTCAACAATTGCCTGTATCTGGGAATCGATCGTAGTATGAAGCGAATACCCCTGTACCGGTAATTTTCTTGGTGCACCAACATATGCAAAGATTTGATTGAGCCGGTCTTTACGAACCTGCTGCTCACCGTCCGTACCCCTGAGTATATTATTATAACGGCTTTCGATTCCTGACATACCATCCATACTGTGATTTACAAAACCAAGAACATGTGCTGCAAGCGTGCCAAAGCTGTAATTTCTTTGGTACTCTTCTTCCAATATCAAACCTCTGATATTTAATTCATTCAGTTCTTCATACGTTTGCACCGCAACGCTTCTCTCAAGAACTACATATTTACTTCGGGACGGTGCTTGTTGAACCCTGTTCCTGTAAAATTGTGGTGATCTGCCGGTATGTCTGCTAAGAATATTCAGAATATCCTGCAGATTTGTTGTGTTCCCTACAGTATGGGGATCAATTGCGACCCGGTAAATGACAGTGTTCGTTGCAAGTAAGGAACCCCTTGAATCATAAATATGGCCACGCTGTGCAGGTATGGAAATATACTCTAAGGCCTGTGAACTCCATAGTTCCCGGAAACCCTCTCCTTCAACCAGATTAACTCTCAAAATTTGCACAAGAATTGCAGCCGGGAGCAATAATAAGAGCCCTAACAGTACAAACATTCGACCCATGATGGAACTTCGGTCACTCATTTTGACTGAGATTGTATATAGATAATCTGGTCTGCGGGCCCTGTATTTACAAAACCCTGGTTACGTGCATGCTGGTAGATTTCTTTAGGACCGGTCATTCTGTCGTAGACTAACCGTTGTTCATGATAAAGCCTTAAAGCTTTGTTGTATTCATTTTCGAGCTGATTTACTTCCATCAGTAATTGCTGCGTGCTGAATACATGGCCGATATAAATAATCCCGCAAATTCCGATCAAAAAACTTGCGAGGACAACCTTCCAGGGGGTAAAAGCCGGAAGTTTGGTTTTTCTTTTCTGGTCTGTATATAAACGTCTGCCATGGGGTTGGGCAGAGCCGTCTGTAAGTAAGGTTCTTGTGGAGAAACTATCTTTCTTGTTGCGTGATGGTTTGCCGGCTGATAAGCCTTTTACCTTTTGAATTGGCGGAGATTGTATTTGCATCATTCATCCCCGGCTTTTTCTGCTACCCGCAGTTTTGCACTGCGTGCGGCAGGGTTTCTTTTGATTTCATCGTCAGATGGCGTAATGATTTGTCGTGAAATTAATTTAATAGGCCGTATTGGATTACCGTAAAAGTCCTTTTCAATAATACCCTCGAAGTTACCGCTCCGGAAGAAATTTTTGATCAATCGATCTTCGAGAGAATGGTATGAAATGGCTACAATCCTGCCTCCCGGCTTTAAAAGGTCCAATGCCTGTACGAGTGCCATCTTAAGCACTTCCAGTTCCCTGTTTACTTCAATCCGGATAGCCTGGAATACACGGGCAACGGATTTGATGATATGTCTGCCATACAAAACACTTTCAATAGTTTTGCGCAACTCAAGGGTTGTTTCAATAGGGCGGTTTTTAATGATTTCTGCTGCAATCTGCCTGCTTAGCCGCTCTTCACCGTAATGAAAAATGATATCACGCAGTTTTTCATATTCGTATTCATTTACAATTTCGTATGCTGATACACCACTGAGGTCTCCCATTCGCATATCAAGAGGCCCCTCGTGCTGAAAACTGAATCCTCGTGTGGGATCTTTAATCTGGTGTGTGGATACACCGAGATCAAATAATATTCCCGCAACCTTCCCATGATATTCGGCCGGAATGATAGTGGAAAGATATCCGAAATTACCTGTTACAGAAATGAATCTTCTATCATCCGCAAAAAGCTCCTGTACGGCTTCATGAGCCTCATTGTCCTGATCAATACCCAGTAATATGGCATCTGTAGCAAGATTTTTGAGTATTTCAGCGCTATGTCCACCGCCGCCAAGCGTGGCATCGATGTAAATTCCAGTTTCATCTGAAATCAGGAATTCAACAGATGTATCGAGGAGTACGGGGATATGTGGGATATACGGTGTCATTATATTACTCTTCATTATCCAGTTCTCCTCCCATTACCTGTTCAAAGAGATTCTGATAAGATTCGAATGTCAAATCTTCGTCAGCTTCTTTAAGCTTTTCGGGCGACCAGATTTCGATACTTTCCCCGCTTCCAATAAATATGGCAGCGGTGGTTATTCCAGCCCATTCCATTAGATCGCCAGGAAGTGAAAGCCGATTTTGTTTATCTAAAACAAGATCTTCCGCATACCTAAGGAAATTTCTGATTACGGCCCGCCCTCTCCTTGTGTACTCATTTACACTGGTAATTCTCTCTTCAACTGCCTCCCATTTGTCCATTGGATATAAATACAGGCAGGGGTCAATTCCCCTCAGGACTGTAAAATGGTCTTGTGCTCCGGGGCTAACCAGTTTGCGCAATCTGGCAGGGAAAGCAACTCTGCCTTTATTGTCTACACTGTGTTCATATTGCCCTTTAAAACTTGGCACCGGAGTTCTCTTTGGTTTGGATTGCTAAATTTTTGTGGGCGGTGGTACAGGTATACAGAATCTCCCACTATTCCCCACTTCTCCCCACAATGTAGGTTAATGGGTAATATTTGTCAAGAGAAAAATTACTAATAGAAGTATTGTTTGCATTGCAGTCAGCAAAAGTCAACTTTTCTTGATATTTTTAGGGGAAAGGTTAGAATAGAAATGTGTGTGTGATAATTTTGTGGATGAGATGAGCCAAATAAGCACAAAATTCCGTCTGGATTAAGAAGAAGTGTTATTTACAATTATCGTAAAGGTATTTGTAAAGTATGACAAATAGTTTTCTCCTATTTTATTTGGGA
>SKKO01000004.1 GCA_007123715.1 Balneolaceae bacterium
AAAAGCGGGATTTTTCAACCTTTGCTAAACTCAGATTCCGTATTCCCGTTATCCGGGACGGAATGATATTACAGACTTTATTATTTTTTTAAGGATCACCTGTTCAACCAATATTCAGCAAACCTTATATTTTACATCTGCTAAACAATCTATCAAATAAATATTCATGAGTAAAACGGCTATTTCTATCATTTCTCTATGCTTATCGATTCTTTTTTCTTTTCAGGCGTTTGCGCAGCTGCAATCGCCCGATGAATTTCTGGGTTATGAACTTGGTGAACGGTGGACTCTCCACCACCAGGTGCTCAGTTATGTGAATCATGTGGCCGAAGAGTCGGAGTATGTCAGAATACACCCGTACGGCACCACAAACCAGCATCGGGAACTTGTTTATCTCATTGTGACCAGCCCCGAAAATCACTCAAATATTGAAGAGATCAGGCTGAATAATCTGCGCCTGACCGGCCTTGAGCCCGGCGAGCCGACCGCCAATAAAAAAGGCATTGTGTGGCTGAGCTATAACATTCACGGCAACGAAACCTCGAGCAGTGAGGCGGCAATGCGAACCCTGCATGAACTGGTGCGTCCTGGCAATCCCGCCCCAAAAACCTGGCTCGAAAACACCGTGGTGATCCTGGACCCCATGGTAAATCCCGACGGTCGCGACCGCTATATAAACTGGTATAACCAAATGCTTGGAGTGGAGCCGAATCCCGACATTCGTGCCCGCGAGCATCATGAACCGTGGCCCGGCGGGCGCTCGAACCACTATCTTTTCGACCTTAACCGCGATTGGGCATGGCAGGTTCAGCAGGAATCACAATATCGTTATCAGATTTACCGCGAGTGGTTCCCACATATCCATGTGGATTATCATGAACAGGGATATGATGCCCCCTACTATTTTGCACCGGCTGCCGAACCTTTTCACAAGGCCGTCACGGATTGGCAGCGCGAATTCCAGACATTAATCGGCGAAAACCATATCCGCTATTTTGACAAAGAAGGCTGGCTCTATTTTACCCGCGAACGATTCGACCTTTTTTATCCAAGTTACGGCGATACGTGGCCCACATTTCACGGTTCTATCGGGATGACCTACGAAATGCCGGGCCACAGCCTCGCCGGGCTGTCAATAAATATGCCGGATGGCGGAACCCTTACCCTTGCGCAAAGGCTTCTGCAGCATCACGTAACCGGTATGAGCACCATTGAAGCGGCGTCGGTAAACTCAGAAAAAATGATTGATGAATTCCGGAAATTTTTTGATGATACCAGAAATAACCCCGTAAGCACATATAAAACTTTTGTTATTAAAGCCGGTAACAACCGGGACAAGATTTATCACCTGCTTAGCTATCTCGACACAATACAGGTGCTCTACGGCACTTCCGGTTCAGAAAGAAATATGAACGGGTTTCATTATTCCACTGGTGAGACAGGGCAGGTTTCTGTCGGGCCGGATGATATTCTCGTCAGTGTTTACCAGCCGCAGGGCAATCTGGTACGGGTGTTTTTTGAACCTAACCCCGAACTGGCCGATTCTATTACATACGACATTACCGCCTGGGAGGCGCATTATCGTTATGGGCTTGATGGCTATGCCCTGGAAACGAGAATCAATCCAACGTTCAATATTTCAGCGGAAAACTTCCGCACGGCGGATTTCAGCGGATTGGAAACACCTTACGCTTACCTGCTGCGGTGGGAGTCGATGGATGACGCCAGTTTTCTTGCCTCCATCACCAAAGAGGGTGTGAATACTCTTTCTTCAGGAGTTCCTTTCGAGATTGAAGGGCTTGCATTCGGAAAAGGTTCGCTGGTTATCCCAAGAGGCACCAACACTCATCTGGCAGGCCGGTTTGATGATATTGTCCGCACGGCTGCAAGAAAATACGGGCGGAAACTTCATGGTGCCTCATCTGGCTTTGTGGCCACCGGATCGGATTTCGGATCGGCAAATCTAAGGTTTATTTCCCATCCAAAGGTAGCTGTACTGATGGGGCAGGGCACTTCTTCACTGAATGCCGGTGAAATATGGCACTACTTCGATAAGCAGCTTGGCTATCCGGCAACACTAATTCACGCCAGCCAGATTATGAGCACTGATATAAACCAGTTTAATGTGCTGGTGCTTCCTTCCGGTTCATACTATGAGATTTTGACCGATGGGGCCATCGAAAAAATCAGCGCCTGGGCACGCGCCGGCGGTACACTGATCGTGTACGGCCAGGCAAATTCTATTCTTGCCGGACGGGATGGATTTGTGTTAGAGCGTAAAACACCGGATAGAAGCGGAGAACAGCCATCTTTTGAAGAGATGCTGCAACCGCATGGTGACAGCGAACGGCGCAGTATAAGCAACCGCACCCCCGGCTCCATCTACAAGGTCACAATGGATTACACACATCCGCTGGCTTTCGGATTCGGGGAGCATTACTTCTCCTTGAAATCAGAAGCTACGGCGTACAACTATCTCGATGGCGGGGTGAATGTGGGCACGTCCCGTGGCGATGCGCATATCAGCGGTTTTGTCGGTTATCGGGCTAAAGAACTGCTGGAAAATACACTGAACTTCGGTGTTCAGCCTTTTGGTGACGGCCAGGTCGTTTATTTTGTAGATAACCCGCTGTACCGGGGATTCTGGGAAAACGGCAAGCTGTTGATGGCAAATGCCGTCTTCCTCGTCAGAACCAAGCGGGATGATTTGTGAGATACCGGGTTTTGAAGCAGGAAGTTCGTGGTAATACCAAGAATTTTGCCAAAGGTATCCCGATGAGGAATGGCACCTTTTGAAAGGACGGAGGACGGAAGACGGAGGACCGAAGGTTACATTAATGGGTTTATCTATGGGCTATTTTTTGAAATCTCATTTGGATGATATCCGATTTTCGATATCGGTTATTCGGTTCGTCTGTTTTTCTGTTGTGCAACGCATAAATTAGGGTTTTCCAACTCTCATCTTTAATAACGCCGCGGCTATTTCTATCGGGGTAAATTCACTTTCGGCGAACGGTTCGAGTTGTTCAATATAGGGGCGTAATCCGCCCGCCTCCAGGGTTTCGACCAGCTCTTCGAATTGGGCATCCATTTTTGACTGTTCCACATCATGCGTCGACGGCATAGGAAGTGGCTTCAGGTTGGTGCGGATCACTTTTTCGATAAACCGGATCCTTTTCCGTTTACTTCCCGATGCAAAAGTGATCGCCACTCCGGAACGCCCGGCACGGCCTGTTCGCCCGATCCGGTGAACGTAATATTCGGGATCCTGCGGGATGTCGTAGTTAAAAACCACATCGATATCGTCCACATCCAACCCGCGGGCTGCTACATCGGTGGCCACAAGCATATCGATTCCTCTGTTCCTGAATTTGTTCATCACCTTATCACGAACGGTCTGGTTCATGTCGCCATGAAGGGCATCAGCCGAATATCCGCGTGCCTGGAGTTCCTGTACAAGGTTATCGCACAGTTTTTTGGTGTTACAAAAAATGAGTGCCAGTTTAAAGTTACCAATGTCCATGATCCTGGAAAGCGCCTCGGTTCGTACCGAATCGCGAACCTCCATGATATATTGTTCAATACCGGCAGCCGTTTCCGTTTTACCTTCCACCTTGATCATCTCCGGATTGTTCATCCAGCGGTTCATGATCTGTCGGATTGGCTTCGGTACGGTTGCCGAAAACATCACGGTTTGTGATTTTCCATGGCTGAAACTCAGGATCTCTTCAAGATCTTCGCGAAAACCCATGTTGAGCATTTCATCGGCCTCATCCAGAACCACCATTTTAAGTGCGCCAAGTTTCAGCGTACCCCGTTTCAGGTGATCAATCACCCTTCCCGGCGTGCCAACCACAATTTGGGCACCTTTTTTGAGAGCGTGAAGCTGCCGCCCGATAGGCTGTCCGCCGTAAACCGGCACCGTGAATACGCCATCGATATATTTGGAAAGTTTAATCAGCTCTCCTGTTACCTGGATGGCAAGTTCACGAGTGGGACACAGAATTAAGATCGAAGGTGTTTTGGAGCCTTTATCAGCTATTTGAATGGCAGGAATGCCAAAAGCTGCTGTTTTGCCGGTTCCGGTTTGAGCCTGACCCACAAGATCGAGGCCGTTAAGTATTGCCGGAATACAGCGGCTTTGAATGGGTGTTGGTTCCTCATAACCCATTTCATCAATAGAGCGGAGAATGCTGGAATTAGTACCCAGATCAGAGAACGAATTGTTTTTCATAGTTGGTAAAAAATTAGTGTGTAACGTTTCCCACACAAATTATCGCTCTTGAATCATTGGGTTGAATATCTCCCCAAAAGCGCATTTTACAGACATTCAGAAGAGATCTACTGAAGAATGGCAAAAATTATCGAATGGAATAAACGTGAAAAATTGAAGAATAAAGTTACAAATAAAAAACGGATTTTTTTTCATGGTGTGATAAACCTTTTTAAGGCAGTGATCTATCAATGAGATTCTTGGCATAGTGATCCTTTTGGAGTGACGCAGCGGTGTGTCATAACATTGGTTAACACGGCTTTTTATGCGCCGCTTACCAATAGTTTGCCTATACCGATCCTGTTTTGTGCAATTCCGGGGCTATAAGATCGGACGTACCTCCGGCACTGGGTGCTATGATATATGGTATATCTCTGGCACTTGAGTTCATGGCTGTGCTATTTTTTGAAATCCCATTTGGGTAATATCCGATTTTCGATCTTAAATACTTCGCATATCGGAAATCGAATATCAAATTGGCGCAGCCATACCACACATCTAAACCCCTTTTTTAATGTGGGTGATCAAGTGCATCCCAACCCCAAAAGTGCCATCGACGATGCCGGCATTTCAAATAAACATCCCCTGGAAGCACCCCGCATGATCCAAATTAGAAAATAAGTTCTTATAAATAATTGATATTTTTTAAAAAGTAAAACATCAATGTCATGCACAAAACAGGTGGCAAAACTTCTTATGTTAACCCACATGAAT
>SKKO01000349.1 GCA_007123715.1 Balneolaceae bacterium
CGCGGTGAGCGCAGTGAAACGCAAAAAGGAAAGATTATTTGATGCCCCCACATAAAAACCCTCTGCGTTTCCCCGCGCTCTCCGCGGTTCATCCAAACTCCGCGGTTGCTTCGGTTTCCCAGCCGTTGAATTTGGCGCCGTATTGGGTTGCCAGCATTTTCATTTCCAGGCATGCCTGGTCCAGGCTTTCTGCCGTAGGTGTTATATCATGTTCAACGATGCACAGCCAGTCATTCGAGCCCGGCGAGTATTCACAACAGATAATTTTGTATCCCCAGTTTTGCAGGCGTCCCGCAAGCTGATAGGCTGCCGATTCATCGTCGGAATAAAACCAGAACGTTACCGGCCGGGTTTCTTCGGGGTTGGCATCCAGCGCTTTGATTATGCTGATCACCTTTCTGTTCAGGATTGGGATGAATGTTTTCATTTTGTTCTCCTTGATTTATGATTGTTTTCGGTGTTCAAAACACCGGTTATCTTATATGTATGAACCGGAAAAACAGAAATCCTTACAAAAAAATAACAAAGATTTACTATCCAATATCGAGTGACATAGGATTTCTGCACACAGGAGTAAACTTGCGCATTCGTGGCAAATTAAGGGGATTCCGGGGATGACAAAGCCTTAGTGAAGTAGCAATTCGTATAGACCAATATTCAAAAAAAGGTTTTCTCGTCCTGCCTGTTTGCTTTTCAGTATGCCGGCTTGTTCCAGCTCGCGGAGGTATTCGGCTGCGGTCTGACGTTTGGCGATTCCCCGGTCAACCAGGTGCTTTACTTTACATTACGGCTGCTCAAACAGCAGCTCGATCAGCTCTTTGGAGTAAACCCGGGAAGGCAGTTTTTTACGGGCAATGTCAAGCGTGTCGTCCAGAAGGCAATGGCGGGAGGTAATTATACGGTTTATCGGGGCTGTAAGACATGTCGATGTGTTTTAAATATCGAACACCGAATATCGAAGTGAATCTTTCCTTCGACATTCGGTGTTCAGTATTCAATATTCGATATTCATTATTCCCCCTCCCTCTTCCTCTCCTTCGATTTTATATTTCCAATGGTTTGAGTAGTACTATTTGCTGACGAGTGGATATTTTTCCGGATCTTTAATAGAATCAAGATGCAAATCCACGTCCAGATCCGGCCAGTAAAAATGATTGGTTGAGGGAACTTTTACATTCAGAACTTCTTCGATATTGGCTTTTTTAAACCAGGGAAATAACTCATATGACATAAAATATTCATGCCCGTTATGGTAAAGCCATAACCCATGAGAAGAGATATTGGTGATTTCAGTTTTATTGTCTGAAGTGGTGGTTCCAGCTTTCTGTGATTTCATCACGATTTTCTGTTACGATATTAATGATTTCTTTTACCTGTCTGGAGCTTAAACCATAATATGAATGCAGTGCAATTTCGGGTTCAAGCCAGATTTTAGCTTCTCCGTCAGAATGGATAACGTGAATGTGAACTCTTTCTTCTTCTCTTGAAAAGAAAAAGAAACGATAACCTTTGTACCTTAAAACAGTTGGCGACATAAAATATAAAGTTAATCCACAAAAATTTAAATCCAATAGTAATTGTTGTATTTAATCTTATAACAACCAATTACCGAATGATTCATTCTTCAAAAGTGTGCTCCGTTTCCCAGCCATTAAAGACAATTGCGTTCTCTCTTGCCAGCTCGTCAAATTCATTCCATAACTGTTCATAATCGTCGAATTTTGTTGAAATTTCTAATTTGACGATGAGCAAAAAAACATACCCAGCAGACGATCCGCAGTGTTCAGTGGAATAGCCAAATAGTTGCAGCTTTTTTGAAACGGCAATCAAATGTTTTTCATTATCCGAGTAAAACCAAAATGTGGTGGAATATTTATCTGGCGAATCCGAATCAAACGTTTTAAGTGTTTTATATAACCGGGGTTTATCAACTTTTTTTCTTCCTTTCATAGGATCTCAGTTTTGTTTGCTTTACTGTATGAACCGGAAAAGAGAAATTCCTTACAAAAATCTATAAAATATCCAATGTCGAACATGCCTTCGATATTGATTTGATTTTTATTTACTCAGTATATTGAGTAATTTTACTCAAACAATCGAGTAATATGGAATACATCCGCCCTTTGATCAGCATTTTGAAAAAACGTTTGGAAAACGAACCCCGCCGGTTCATTCAGGTGATATACGGCCCGCGACAGGTTGGAAAAACCACGCTTGTCCAGCAGTTTTTGAAACAAACCGCTCTCCCGTATCATTATGCGTCTGCAGATGCCGTAATGGCTGCCGATTCGGTATGGATATCACAACAATGGGAAGCGGCGCGGATTGCTTGCATGAAAGCGACCGACAATAAAGCAGTTCTGGTTATTGATGAAATTCAAAAGATAGAGAACTGGAGTGAATGGGTGAAAAAAGAATGGGACAGTGACAGCGCTGCCGGGCTGGAGCTTTATGTTATTTTACTCGGTTCATCCCGTTTGTTGCTTCAGCAGGGGCATACTGAGTCACTTGCCGGCAGATATGAATCCACCTATGCGGGACACTGGTCGTATTCTGAAATGAAAGAAGCATTTGGTTTTACACCGGAACATTTTGTGTGGTTTGGCGGATATCCCGGTTCTGTTCCACTGATGGAGGATGAAATGCGCTGGAAGCAATATATTCGCGATTCCCTGATTGAAACAACGGTCTCAAAAGACATTCTGATGTTAACGCGGGTAGATAAACCGGCGCTGATGAAACGGTTATTTGAGCTTGGGTGCCATTATTCGGGCCAGACCTTGTCGTATAATAAGCTTCTTGGTCAGCTTCTGGATGCTGGCAATACAACGACGTTATCGCATTATGTTAACCTGCTGGATTCCGCCGGTTTATTGGCCGGACTCGAGAAATTTACTCCGAACCAAATTCGCCAGCGAAGCTCAAGCCCGAAATTTCAGGTCTACAATACAGCATTGATATCCGCACAACATTCTATGAACTATGAAGAAATCCGTAATCAGCCGGACGCATGGGGACGGCTGGTTACATCGGCAGTCGGTGCCCACCTGCTCAATCACAGCAGAGGTGGACGGTTTAAACTGATGTACTGGCGCCATGGTAATGATGAAGTCGATTTTGTTATGGAAAAAGACGGACAGGTTTTTGGCCTTGAAATAAAAAGCGGGTCCGCACGAAGGCGATCCGGAATGCAGGCGTTTTCAAAACAGCATCAGCCGCATAAAATGCTTCTCATCGGCAACTCCGGTCTGCCTTGGCAGGAATTTTTGCAAATAAACCCGGAAACTCTTTGAATATCGAATAATGAACACCGAATAACGAATGTCGAAGTGCTGTCAATCCAGGGATTGACAATCTTTAAAATATCCAATATCGAATGTCGAAGTGATTAGCCACCCCCGGGCAATATGCGATATTTCAAAAACATCATGGTTTTGAATAAGGATCGTAATCTTCCTTGATCACCCGTTTCACGGCTTCCAGATAGTTGAATCCGTTTTTCATGTCAGGCAGCAGATAACTTCCTTCAACCCATTCATTCCAGGAAAAAACAGTGATCAGTTTGGGCTGTTCCGGGCGGGCATCGCTAAACTCTTTGGCTTTTTGCAGAAAAGCGGCAAAACTTTCGGGCGATTTGTTGTAATGCACCACATCCTCTTTCCCTTTATCGGGGAAGCGGGGGGTGTCGTCCCAGCCGATCGAGACATTGGGGAAATAGGGGATGGAGAGCGCTTCATCCCACTGGTTTCTGCGCTCAATGGATTCGGTTCCCCACTGAATGTAATCCTCGGGATGCGGTCCGCCCCAGTTGTATTTGGTAATGCTGTTAACTCCCAGGGTCTCAATCTGATGAAGCACTTCCTCACCGGGTGGGACAAAGACGATCAGTTGAAGGTGCAAATCGGGAAAGCCGGCTTTTATGGTTTCTTCTCTGAAATAGTCAAGCGCCGCTCTTGTTTCTTCCAGACTGCCAAAACTTTTGATCAGGTTATAGATGCTAAACACCGACCAAACCGGGCTGCCGTCAATTTTGAAATAGTTGGGCTGGCTGAAGTACCTGTTTATAACCCTGTCCACGATGATTTTAAAATTATCCATGTCCACAGCGCCTTCCCACATGATTGACGTGTCATCCGCAAATTTGTGGACGTTCCAGTAATTCCTGCGTACATCGTGATTGGCCCACATCAGGTAAAACTGCATTTTATCCCTGTTTTCGGCTTTCAGAAACCCATTATTCAGCGAGCTTTCGAGAAACGGCCCCTCATCAAACCAGTACCAATCGAAAATAAACACATTCACCCCATGGTCAGTGGCAGCGTCAATCCATTTTTCCATCACCGCAGGGTCATCATCGTGTTCATAACCCCACAGGGGTACTTTAGGCTGGTAATGGCCGCTGAACCGGGGATTTCCCTTTTTTATGACCTCCCACTCGCCAGACCCTTCGGGCCACAGCATGTCGCCAAAACGTGCATCATGGTGGTTGGATGGCCAGATGTATGCAGCCACATAATAGTCGTCATCACCTGATTTTTCCGGGTTTATAGGCTCTGTTGACGTGCAGGCAAATACACACATAGACAGCAAGAAACCTGCAATGCCGGTGAATGCTGAATGGCGGTTTAATTTCTTCATCGGTTAGATAGATTAATCTGTGGTTTCAGGTAATTTATAAGAAATTTCTCTCGGATTTCGCAGGTTTTTACAGAACCCATCGTGCCATTTGCTGTTAGCCCTATACCCCCGTCTCATAAATATCGAACACCGAATATCGAACGGCGAACTCCGAAGTCTTTAAATATCGAACACCGAATATCGAACGGCGAATGTCGAAGTCTTTAAATATCGAACACCGAATATCGAACGCCGAATGTCGAAGTCTTTAAATATCGAACACCGAATATCGAACGCCGAATGTCGAAGTCTTTAAATATCGAACACCGAATATCGAACGCCGAATGTC
>SKKO01000244.1 GCA_007123715.1 Balneolaceae bacterium
ATCAGAGATGTGAGATAAACCGAATAAAAGAGCATTTTTATTCGTATCAGGTTTGTGATATGATTTTCGTTTTTATCCCTCGAAAAGCCGATGAAGAGAAGCCCGCACAGGAAAAAAAGGAAAGAAATCTCATCAAGTGAGTTTGTCTGTGCAGCTACAAACCATCTTGTCTCAACATAGGAGGTAACAATCGCGAGTACCGGTACTTCAAAGAAGGCTGGTCTTCCACCAAAAAAATAAAGATAGGCCGCTCCGAAACCGAGGATAATTAAAGCAAATCCCGCATATCTGAAACGATAAGGAAATAGCGGCAAATTCGCCTCTTCGCCTTGTTCCTCGTCCATCATTACCTCGTCTATTATTCATCATATTAATAATTTTGTGAACAACAGTCATATAAATTTTAGACAAAATTGTCAGAAATTTTTAATATGAGTTATTATAGTAATCAACAATTAAACGGTTCTGTTTTCAAGTATTGGGCGGGCATATCACCTGCTTATCCGTAAAAATGGCCCGTACATAAAACCAACTCCGAATACTCATGGGCATTCAACAATTAACACTATTCAGTAAGCTGAAAAGCATCGATATTTTTGCGATGATTAATATAGCATTGTTTTTTTTGATGACGTTTTTTGTTTACCTCGACAGGTTCATAGAATACAGGGGAGCGGCCAATCTTCACGAATTCTATATTTATGCGATGGTGATCATGTTCATTATATCCTGGTGCTGGTGGTATTTCCGCAGGTTTACTGCACCGGCTTTCCTGTTGGTTATGATACAGACTGCCATTTTGCTGCACTTTGCCGGTGCTTTTATCCCGATCGATGGCGGCCGGCTGTACGATGCCGTAATATTCGGAATAGGTTTTGACAAGTATGTCCATTTTATCAACTCCTTTATTGTGGCTACAACCTTTAATGAGATTTTTCATGCCATGAATGTTCAGATCCCTGTTTTCAGAAATATTGTGATTGTTATTATGACATTGGGGATCGGAGCATTCGTGGAAGTTCTGGAATACATGGTAATGATAACGATTCCCGATACAGGTGTAGGCGACTATCATAATAACATGAGGGACCTGATTGCAAACATGATGGGTTCTACTGTATTTCTCCTTTTTATGCAGACAAAATTTTACCAAACAAACCGGCATTCAGGGAAAAATTATAAACTGCTATGAAACATCCGATTCACCCGGTGTGGGGTTTTGTTGAAGTAGCCATCGTTTTTGGCGGCTTCCAGGCGTTTAACTGGTATATTGGCCCTCATGTATCCGGCTCAGGATATCTTATAGCTGTTACCTGGCTGTTCTGGTTTGTGTTGGGTTTATATATCATCTGGATTTCACCGGTTGTATTACACAAACTTTCAAGGGAAGACATTGGCTGGGTAAAACTAAATAATCACTCTCATACTGCATCTGCAGGTAATGCATGGCAGGCGTACGCGGCCGTCACTGCGATCGGGGTTATCATTTTAATCTTATTTACATATTATTCTAAACCTGATGCCTTTCTGAATATTCATCCAAAAGGGCTGGCTATTAAATCGATAGGCTACCTTTTTTCAGGGATTATTCAGGCTGCCATATTTTTCGGATTTATCCTCATCCGTTTTAAAGCGGCAATAACCCATATCTTTCATGGACGCAGCCCTGTCGCTGTCATGGTTATTACTATATTAATGACATCGGTCATCTTTTCGGTATTTCATTATCCGAACCCTGAACTAATGATTTTTACGTTTTCAGCCGGTATTTGCTGGTCTCTGCTCTTCTATCTTTACCCAAACATCCTGCTGTTGGGATTAAGCCATGCCATTCTCGGCACATTGCTTCATCAGGTGGTGAAACTCTATATGAGAATAGGACCGTTTTATGAGAATCCCGATCTCTATGTGGTTCGGGAGATTATTCCCGGGCTTAAACAACTGATCGGGAATTTATTTTAACATCCTCGTCTGCCGGCTGCAGTTGCCGGCTGACGAATGTTGTGTACAAATCTGAAGTCTGAGATCCCCGTACCACGGATCGCACCACAGGTATGCCTTCACCAGGAGTACTGGCTATTGTACTCCGAATTCTCTCTCCCTCCCAACGCTGATCGGAAATTTGTTTTAACCGGAATTCGTCAGCCGGCAACTGCAGCCGGCAGACGAGGGGTATTTACCATCACCATCATCCTCCGTTCCGTTTCAGGTATTGCCATGCGACGGCCAGTAATATCAGATAGGCGATTAAGGCAAAAAGAACCACCCAGAACCCCTGTACAATATCATCAAAATAGTGAACCGGTGCATTGATAAGCAGCAGCAGCGGAAAGCCGAATACCAGTGCGAGTCCACTGCCGTAGACCAGGTTGTAACTGGCAGGCGATTTCATCCCGGAATCTACAATCCGAAGCAATACCAGGGCAGACTGCAGGGTTCCGTTCATATTGCCGAAAATGGCCGCAAACCGTTCAAAGGCAAAGTCACGAAAGGCATCATTTGTGAGGTAGGAGATCAGAAACCATGTGGCAAATGCCACGGCAACAGAAATGGTAAGCAGCGGAATCCAATACTGTGCCACAACCACGAGGCTTATGGCAGCTACAGAGGCCACAATCATAAAATCCATGAAAAGATTTGAACAGCGTGTCATCGTAGTGTCATTAATGAGCTGGCTTGCACCGGTTCCATCGAGTATTTTACGGACAAAAAGCGCAATGATAGCCGCAAAGATGAAATGAAATGACCAGAGTGTTGTAACTTCCTGTTCTGCTCCCACTTTAATCAGCCCGAGAGCCATCAGGTGAACAATTCCGTATGTGAGAATAAACGTTGCTCCAATCAGCCCGATATGAAATGAGAAGGATTCAATATTTTCGGATGAGGTTGTAATTTTCTCACTTGTATTGGCCACCGGCTTGGCAGGGATCCCCCTTTTTACGTCATCAGACAATTCGGTGTCTGCCTGATGATAGGCCGCCCTGCCCTGCCTGATTCCCCTGCGTACCAGCCCGATTCCAACTGTATAGGCCACAAGAAACCCAACCGCAGAAAAGGTGAGGCCTACAATTCCCCCATGTTCAAAACCGAACTGTTCCCAGTTGGTGCCGATGGAATAAGCAATTCCGGGATTCATCCCAAAAGCCAGCGGTGGCATAAAGCCGATTCCCACAAACAGATCGGGCAGGATGGTGTAGAACAGCAAAAAGGCGATCAAAAGGCCAACGATGGCCTGTACCAGGTAGGTGAAAATAAATATCAGCCCAAACTTTATGGAAGAAAGCCCGATCTTTTTCCGTGGAGCTCTGAGGCTCAGGGCAATAAAAAGCAGTGCAAGCAGATGATAGACGTAGGTTCCGAGGCGTGCTGAGGTCAGATCAATCCAGCCAAGCAGGTTAGCCCCAACGATGAGCCCAAGTGCCCCTGCAATCAGGTTAGCCGGAATAAGATAGGATTGAAATACCGGGATTTTACTGCGCATCCATGTGGCGAGTACGAGCAGCAGGCCCATCCATGCAAAATCAAGGAAAAATTCCCCGGCAGTGAGTTCAAGGGTCCATGAGCTCATCAGAGTGACTTTACCGGTTTCTCGCCTTTTTTGAGGCGGTTAATGTAAAGCTGCCATTGCAGGGCGCTGGTACCTTCAAGATCTATTTGCATGGTAAGATCAGGTGTAGTAACCGTAATTTTATGATTTTGCTCAACCGAAATATAACGGATTTCTTCGAGTGAAAGATCGAACTTTGAGCCACCCATCAGCACGAGAAGCCTGTCAGCGTGCAATTCAACATAAGCACGGCCGAGCTCTACAAGCTGGTGTTCCGCATTCACCATGGAAATGCGGCTACCCTGTTTTTCGAGGATAATCCCGTCGCCATGCCTGGCCGAAACCATGGGCATAAGGTTGATTTTATCATATAAATCGATAATCGAAATGATTTTGCCTTTATTGTCAATAAGCCTCGAGGCAGGATTCATCTTGTACCGGTATCCGGCTGCACGGCTGAAAACGTGAACCCCGTCAGGAGAAAAAACCGCGCCGTCTGCACCGGTTTCCGGACATCTGTACAAAAACCGTTGAATTCCTGCAGCGGGCTTTTTGCAGGTTTTTGGGATGGCTTCCTGCGGGGGATGGTACTCATCAAACCCGATCAGCTCCCGGCAGTGACCGGCGAAGGTGTCATAATCTTTAAAATCGGATGCGTGTACAGGGTCGAGAAAACGAAGCTCTACGCTGCCCCTGCGGTATTTATCGGCCCAGCGGGGCCAGGCAAGGTGTGAGCCGTGAATTTGTACCGGGTGGACCGGTATCCGCATTTTCCAGAAAAGTTTGAGAGTGGTTTCAATCAGGGGCTTGGGCTTGCCGTCCCAGCGCCGCCCGCCCTCGGGAAAGATCACAATCATCCGGCGCTGATCAATCATTTTTATGACACTCCGGATAATTCCCGGTTCCGGCACATATTTGCTGGTAGGAACGATGCCGATACTGTCCATAAAAATGCGGGGCAGGGTTTTGTGGAACTGGTCGCGTGTCATGACCCCGGCAGTAGGCTCTTGGGTAAGCCCCACATTGATCATAAACGGATCAAAGTAGTTGGAGTGATTCCCATATATAAAACAAGGCCCGGTAAGCGGCATATTATGGATATGGGTAATGCGCGGGTCAAAAAGATATTTTGTAGCCGGAATAATGGTATTGCGCATAAATGCAAACGTTTTGTCCGAAAACCCGCGCTCATTCTGTTTAAACCTGAAACCTTTAATCATATCCCGATATCATTACAAATGCTTTTATCTGAAAATAATACTGAAGGTAATGGATTTTGTGAAATAAGACAGGAAATAAAGTGATGGAGCATATTACGTTCGGCCTGCCGGGGAATTGAACAGTGATATAACCCTCGTCTGCCGGCTGCAGTTGCCGGCTGACGAATGGCAGAA
>SKKO01000149.1 GCA_007123715.1 Balneolaceae bacterium
GGTGGCGCCGGGCTAATCCAAGAAGGGATTCCCATTCAAATCCGTCAGTCTCAAGCTGTTTTAGTTGCTTATGAACAGATTCATCTCGTAAGGCAAGCCATGCTAGAATTTTTGATTCTGCTGGTACAACAATTGAACTCTTAACCATATTCTTTTTTTAAGCCATTATCCTGATGATTCAAAATTCGAGTTGTAAAAATGCGGCATATTCAGGCAAAAATAAACTTATTAATTTTCATTTTCTAAATAACATCGATTACCTGATGTAGGTCTAAAACCGCTGTTGGAGTGAAATGTACCCGAAAAAATCAGCATATAGCCATTAAAGGGAATATTTGATCATCTGTGGGGTATTGGATGGATTTATTAAGGAAGAATGTATGATGGATACAACAGTATGTAGTAATCTCATTACGACTATTTAATTGCCTTAGAATGATATGCGGTATCTGATGACTAATCCGGGCCATACTTACACCCCATCCTTCCAGAACCGAAAAAAAGAGTATTCCTAATTATCGGAACTCAGGATTACAAGAATCACGAGCGCATCATAACTCCGGCAATTTCCTTAAAAAGTTTATAAGCAGCCATTGCCGTTATGTTTTCTACATCTCTGGCCGGATTATATTCAACAATGTCGGCTCCTGCCACAGTTGATTTTATGCGCTGAATCATATCAATCAATTCGCGTGTGGAAAAGCCACCGGGCTCATGATGGGATACACCCGGCGCAAAGGCAGGATCCAGTACGTCCATATCCAGGGAGATGTAGAGGGGAGATTTGAGATGGTTTAAAAAATCGGTACTGAATGCTTTCATTTCGATCATATTCACTCCAAAGCGCTCTGCCTGTTTACGCTGATGCGCTGTTAATGTCCGTATACCCACCTGGGTGAGTGACGCTATTTTACCGGATTCCATCAGTCGCGCGAAAGGGGATGCGTGAGAATATGGGTTGTCTTCAAAATTGTGATAAAGGTCGGTATGGGCATCAAAATGAAGAATATGTAATTCGGGATAAGCTGCAGTAAAAGCATCGATCACCGGCCAGGAAATGGAATGGTCGCCCCCTAAACAGATCAGCTGATCAGGTGGATTGAGAATTCCCGTGATCTTTTCCCTGATTGTCTTAAATGCACCGGCAGGCTCCAAATCACCGAGCTGCATATCTCCAAGATCCCGAAAAGTGATTCCTTCTGAAATCTCGTCACCATACTCCGAAAACCGGTTGGACGATCCTTCCTTATCCATCATTCGGATTTTCGTTGGAGCAAGGGCAGACCCTTGCAAGTAGGATGAGTTTTTGTCGTATGGAATGCCAAGGAGATGTATCATATACCCTGAGTACGATAATAGAAAAGGCACAGATTCATTGCTGTGCCCTTATATTGAGCCTTATAAAATCAGACTGAAATGCGATTGCAGATATCCGATTTTTGATTTAATGAGTTTTTGTCAAAGGTTTAGTTGTATTTAACGGTACAACCATAAGGTGTGTTGGTGGTTACTTCAACAGGTTCACCATTCATCAGGCTGGTCATGGCGGCAACAACAAAGTTGTGTGCACCTTCAAGGTCGCGTACCCGTGCAGTTGGCCGGTCATCGATTGCCCCGTTGTATTCAAGGATACCATCCGGGTTAATGATATACATCTGCGGGGTTACGCGTGCGTCATAAGCCCGTCCCATGGTGCCGTCAGAATCCAGGAGAATAGCCGTAGGAACTGCTCCTTTTTCTTCGGCAGTCTTCAGGGTTTGTTCAGGTTCCATATAACCCTGGGTGCCCGGGGCGGAAGAAACAACGGACAGCCACACAACACCTTGATCGGTGTATTTTTTCTGCAGTTCCTGCATGTTATTTCCGTCGTAATGCTTTCTTACAAACGGACAGCCGTGATTCAGCCATTCCAGGATGACCCACTGACCTGCATAATCGGATAAACTGTGCATATTTCCGTGGGCATCCACAACAGAAAACGAAGGAGCCTGTTCCCCAGTTACGGCACCGTTTTGGATGGTATCGTGTGTTGCATTAATCAGCAATACTGAAGTGATGAATACGGTTAAAATGAGAGTTAACTTTTTCATTGGTTTGTTATGGTTTAGGTTAAGGATTGATGTTCAGATTTCTGCTTGTGTAAGATCCTGAGAGGGAGAAAGCTGTGCCAGTGCATTCAAAACAATTCCGGGAGTAAGAAGTTCCGGCAGTATCACCGGTTCGTCCAGTTCATTGCTGTATATCACATAGAGCGGTACACCGTTCCGGCCAAATGATGCAAGTGCCCGGGTTATTTCGGGATTGCGGCTGGTCCAGTCGGCTTTTACCATTTCAAATCCAAGCTCTTCAAAGCGTTCTTTTACCCGGGTTGAACTGAATGCCACCCGTTCGTTGGCCTTACAGGTAATGCACCAGTCAGCCGTAAAATCAATGAATACATTTTTGCCATCCGCCCTGTGGCGGTTCACAAGTTCATTTGAAAAATCCTGCCATTCAATGCCATAACTTACAGAAATTCCGGCTTCGTGTTGAATGTTTGCAGGCGGGGTAACGGCTGAAAAAAGAAATCCGCCCAAAACAAGTATCGTAACCATTCCCCTGCTCAACATTCGGGTACCTGCAGAAATGTCAAATGCTTTCCAGCGGTATAGGATCCAGATACCCATGGAGAGAAATAGCAGGCCGATAAGCAGCCTTGTGAGTCCGTTTACCCCGGTTTGCTGTCCAAAAACCCAGATCAGCCAGATAGCCGTGGCAAATAGAGGGAATGCCAGGGCCTGTTTGAAGGTCTCCATCCAGGCACCGGGTTTGGGCATGTATTTCATGAGCACGGGGAAGGACGAAAGAAGAACGTACGGTGCTGCCATACCGATTCCAAGTGAGGCGAAAATAAACAGTGCTGTGGCGGCTGGCAGGGTTATGGCAACTCCAAGAGCTGTTCCCATAAAGGGTGCAGTGCAAGGCGTTGCAAGAACCGTGGCCAGGATGCCGCTGAAGAAGGACCCGCTCATTCCGGTGCCCGTATCAGCTTTTCCGGCTACATGGATCAGTGAATTGCCGATATCAAAAACACCCATCAGGCTCAGTCCCAGTCCAAACATCAAAAAAGTCATAAAAGCAATGAAGGCGGGTGTCTGAAGCTGAAAGCCCCAGCCCAGTTCCTGTCCGCCGGCCCGCAGTGCCAGCAGTAAGCCTGCAAGAGCCAGGAATGAAAGCAACACACCCAGCCCGAATACCAATCCGTGCAGCCGCACAAGCCGGGGTTTGTGTCCGGCCATCTGCATAAAGTTCATCACTTTGATGGAGATAATCGGGAATACGCAGGGCATCAGGTTCAGGATCATGCCACCGATGAATGCAAAGGCAAGAATCATCAGGAATCTTGCCGAGAATACCGGCATGGAGGAGATATTGCCTGCAATTCCGGCATCTGCCGCTACGGTTACATCCACAATCATTGATTTGATATTCCCTGAATCATCCCAGCCAAGGGGTGAATAAATCAAACCCCAAAGGAGATCAAGTTCACCGGTTTTGTAGGCAGACTTTTGAAGTTGCATGGTGATGGTATTTCCATCAATCGTAAATGGCTGAACGGCCCCGTTTTCAATCTCGCCTTGTTGCTTGGCAAAATAACGTATCCCGGAATATTCGGGAATATCAAAGGCTTTGTTCGTTAGGGTTAATGTCGCGGTATTTTCTTCGAACGCAGCTGAGGCGTGCCAGTAATCGAGTATAACGGGCAGGTTTTCACGGGTTTCAGCAAACAAAGGCAGCCACTCTTCGTGATATTCAACATCAGTGTCTGTTACCTGAAGTGTAAGTTCCAGATCGGCATATTCAGGGATACAGATATCTTCACAGATCAGCCAGTCGGCTTCGGCTTTCAGTATATATGACTCTCCTGGAACCAGGTCTGCAGGTGCTGCAGCCTCCATCATGAAAAGAATTTGTTCTTTGTAGCCGTAGCTGGTGAGTCCTCCGGTTACATCTATCCAGAGAGGAGTGGGCCATTGGATTTCGCCGATTTGAAAATCTTTATCATGAAGCCATTCCACCATCATCGGCATTCCGGAATCGCCCGGGTTGCGGTAATAGACATACCAATTTTCTCGTATGTCCATTTTAATGCCAACCCAGAAAGGTTGTCCGGGCTGAATTGTTTTCTGTTCGGAGATGAGTTCTACTACTGCGTTATCGGTTTGTACCGGCTGTGAAAAAAGTGAAGCCTGCCCGCTGAGGCATATAACCAGTAGAGACAGCAAGATGTAACGAAGTATAGGGATCATAGGATGGTATGCGGTCTTTTTACAATTACTTCAACATCAAAATAGAATCTTTAGTATGTACAGAAAAGTTAATGAACAAAATTTTACATTGGGTGTACCTTTCCCGCTTTCAATGCTCAGAGATCCATAAATCGAGGAGAAGGCAGGAAGGTTTTAGCCACGAAGGTGCTAAGGCTCAAAGGTGCACGAAGGTTTTTAATGTACGCCGGAGAGCTTCTCCGGCTTGGAAAGCCCCAGAGGAACAGACGAACGGACGAACCGATTAACAGAGTAAGTGATTAGGATTCAGATTTTTGAGCGGTGCTGAATCTTGTATAAAGTAAACCGGCTATCCCGATTAACACACTTAAATATCCTATCCAGTTCCCATATCGGCTATAAAATGTGGGTCGGTTGTTGGTGTAGATGGTGAAATTGAATGCAGCTTCGGTCCAATATTCGGTTTCGACCTGCACTTTACCGTCGGGGGAGATGATGCCGGATATACCGTTGTTAGCAGAGCGGGCAATCCACATCCGGTGCTCTATTGCGCGGAGCCGGGCAAAGGCGAAGTGCTGGATATGACCGTGCGAATCCCCCCACCAGCCGTCGTTGGTAATGATGGTGAGAAAATTGGCCCCTTCATCCACAAAGCGGTTCACCCAGCCGGAAAAGACCGAGTCATAACAAATAAGTGCAGGGGTGTATGCCCCGTTCACATGAAATAGATCGGCAGTGGTACCGAGGCCATAGCCAACGTTCATACCCCAGTCAACCCAGCCGAAATGGTCAATTCGCTGAAAAAACTCCACAAACGGGAACCGCTCCACAATGGGCACAAGACGCCCTTTTTTATATACCTGGTCGCCACCGTCTGGCTGTAAGTTTACCGCGGCATTATAGACATTAAAGGGTGCGCCTGCCTGGGTTTGCCTGGTTACTTCCGGAACCGGATTGTCATCATAATAATCGATCAGCCCTGCACCTGTAATGAGCCGCGTGTTCCATACATGAACCGAATCCCTCATCCGGTCAAAATAGGGGCTGTTCAGGGAGAGTGACGAATCAATGGCATTTTCAGGCCATATGATGACATCGGTATGTTCGGTACGTGCTTCGTTTGACATTCCCAGGAGCTTATCCAGAAGGGCATTTAACGAGGGGAGGCCGCCGTACCTGATGTAGGAATCGGAGTTTGGCTGAACGATCACCACTTCTACAGGTTCACCCTGATACTGGTTGATGTTAATCATTGATACAGCCGACCATAGCGGGAAAAGCAAAAAAATGGTAATGCCCGTGTTTAAAATTACCGGCTTCGGATTTTCGAGCCATGAATAGAACAGGGCCGCAGAGAACATCACCCAAAACGAAATTCCAAATACACCGGTGAAGGAGATGAACTGGATCACCCCGGTGAGGTTCGACCACCCGTTTCCAAGTGTAAGCCATGGCCAGGAGAGATCCCAGTTGTGATGCAGAAATTCATATCCAACCCATATCGATGCAGCAAAAAAGGATGCGAGTAGAGGGTTGATCCCTGATTTGAAAAGATATCGTATCATCAGCAGTGGGATGAGCATAATTGCCGCATTGGCGAGAATGGCCGCCATTCCTCCGGCGATGGTGGCCATCATGAGCCAGTAGGTAGAGAACAGGTTCCATAAAACAAAAGCCGGATAGGCGTAATAGACTACCTGGCGTTTGGTTTCGCAAAGCAATGTCACCCGGAACAGGAAGATAAAGGCCGGGATTTGCAGGATCGAAGCATTAAACGGAGGAAACGAAAGCGCGAGCAAAAAAGGGACTGTGAGCGCAAGTGCCCACTTGTGATCCCAAAAACGGAAAATGGGAGATGCAGAGTCTTGAGTCATGAGTTAGTAAACGCTATGCGCCCGGCGCTTAGCGCAAAGCATCTGTTATTAGATTCATTCTTCATAGTTCTTACCCGCAATAACCACCACTATTTCACCTTTAATGGCACTGCGTGATTGGTAATCGGCTAATATATCGTTGAGTTTTCCGCGGTTCAGTTCCTCGAATTTTTTTGTCAGTTCACGTGCAACGCATATCAAACGTTCAGCGCCGGCGAATTGGTGCAATGTTTCGAGAAATCGTACCAATTTATGAGGACTTTCATACACAACTGATGTGATTTCCGAATCAGCAATGGTTTGTATCCTGGTTTGGCGCCCCTTTTTGGGGGGAAGGAATCCCTCGAAGATAAACCTGTCGCATGGAAGCCCGCTTGCCACAAGCGCGGTTGTGAGGGCATCAGGGCCGGGAATGACCTCTACCCGATAACCTTTTTGATGTGCCGCTCTCACCGCCAGGAAACCGGGATCTGAGATTCCCGGCATACCCGCGTCGCTGATGATGGCGATATTCTGTCCGCTGCTGAGCAGATTCATGATATGCTCAACTTTATGGTGCTCATTATGCTGATGAAACGAAAATACAGGTTTATTGATTTCATAACGTTGCAGCAGCACGGATGACGTGCGCGTATCCTCACAGGCGATCTGATCGGCTTGTTGAAGAATTTCAATGGCACGATTCGAAAAATCGCCAAGGTTACCGATTGGGGTTGCCACAATATAGAGTGTTGCCAAAAAGAATAATTATTGATTAATGTTTCAATGATAATAACAAAACTTGTAGTTTCTTACAGGAGTGAAAAGTGAAAAGTGAAAAGTGAAAAGTGAAAAGTGAAAAGTGAAAAGCTGGAGCGACAGTCCCGGCAGGCCGGGATTAGGAGTTTAATAACCTGTCAGAGTTCGGCAGCTTTTGACAGTGTAAATTTGTGACGGGTATTGGGTGATTCGTTTTTTACTTTTGGCGTTTGCCTTCTAACTAAAAAAATAAAAAAATTATATCAAATGAACTTCAAACCATCAGGAATTAATCATATCACCATCAGGGTGAACCGTATTGAGCGATCGGAAGAATTTTATGGTAAGGTATTGGGCTTTGAGCTCGTTCGGAAAATGGGTCAAAGTATGGCCGTTTATAAAATAGGGGGGGGAGACACACTGGTTATTGTGGAAGCCGAGACCAGTTATGATCCAAACTCACGCGATTTCAGGGTAGATCATTTTGGCTTTTATCTTAACTCTCCCGAAGAGGTTGATGAAATGGCAGCCTACCTGCGTGATAATGAAGTGACTATCCTGAGCGGCCCTGCCAACCGGAAAAAGGGCAGGTTTCTGTTTGCCTCGGATCCGGACGGGAACCTGATTGAATTTTTTTATGAAAATGAATGATTCACTCAGCGAAAGATTGTCATAACTGATATCTTTATGGCCTTATGGCATGTTATTTGCTTCATGTAAACATGAAATAAAAATCCGGAATTGATAGCACCTAAAGACATTAAACAGAGAAATAAAGCAGTACAAAAATGAGCGCAGAACAGAAAAAGAAATCATCTTCAAAAAACGATAAAAAAAACAGTTCACCGGAGCAGGAACAGTATTCAGATTCGGATACATTTTATGAAACACAGGCTGCAGAATCGATACAGTTTGATGAGCTCGATGAACTTATTGAAAAACAGCAGCTCAAAATAAATGAACTTGAAGAAGAGCTTGCCCGGTTAAAAGATACCCAGCTTCGCAAAGCTGCTGAAATGGAAAACATGAAAAAACGCCTGCAGCGTGAGAGGGAGCAAATCTATCAGATTGCACGGGAAAGTGCCGTTCTTGATTTTTTGCCTGTAAGTGATGATTTGCACCGAACACTCGACGCAATGAAACAGGATGATTCAGGGACAGCTTATCTGGATGGCATTAAGATGATAGCCCAAAAGTTTGATGATGTACTCGAAAAGCAGGGTGTTACCCGGATCAATGAAACGGGTGTACCATTTAGTGTAGAGATGCATGATGCTCTGCTGAGTCAAAAATCGGAAGATGAATCGATTGAAAGCGGCACCGTACTTCAGGTAATAGAAAATGGCTATCGTATGGGTGAGAAAACCTTGCGTCATGCCAGAGTAATTGTGAGTCAATAAAATACGGTTTAGATGTCGAAACGAGATTATTACGATGTATTAGGAGTTTCAAAAAGTGCGGATGAAACCGAGTTGAAAAAGGCTTACCGCAAACTGGCGATGAAGTATCACCCCGATCGCAACAAGGGGGATGCAAATGCAGAAAAAAAATTCAAAGAGGCGTCTGAAGCGTATGATGTTTTGCGCGATTCTCAAAAGAGGCAGCGTTATGACCAATTTGGCCATGCCGGTGTGAACGGAGGCGGTTTTGGTAGTTCGGATTTTGGAAGCGCCAATTTTGAGGACATATTCAGCCATTTCAGTGACATTTTTGGTAGCGATATTTTTGGCGGTGACGCATTTGGCGGCAGGTCGCAGAGCAGGCGCAGAAGAGGTACAGGGCGCCCCGGAGAAGACATGAAACTCCGCGTGCCATTGAGTCTTGAGGAAATTGCCGAAGGTATCGAAAAAACATTGAAAGTTAAAAAACACGTAAAGTGCGAATCGTGTAACGGATCAGGTGCAGAAACGGATTCTGACTATGAAACATGTTCGGCCTGTAACGGGATGGGGGAAGTGAGACAGGTATCACGCACCATGTTCGGGCAGTTCGTGAATGTGCAGCCCTGCCACACATGCGGTGGTGAAGGGCGTATTATCCGCAACAGATGTAAAACCTGCGTTGGAGAAGGAAGATTTCGAAGTGAAGAGAAAATCAAAGTTAATATTCCTTCTGGAGTAGCTACAGGAAATTACATCACCCTGAGAAGGCAGGGCAATTCGGGTATCAGGGGCGGCGAACCCGGCGATCTGATTATTTTGATTGAAGAGAAAAAACATGAACATTTTCAGAGAGAAGGAAATGATATTTACTTCGACCTGTTGATCAGCATTCCCGATGCCATACTTGGAACCGAAGTAGAAGTTCCGACACTGAAAGGCAAGGCCAAAGTGAAAATTGAACCCGGTACGCAACCGGGCAAACTACTGAGGATGAGAGAGAGGGGAATTCGCGGACTCAATAATTCCGGCATAGGCGACCAGTTTATCAAAATGAATGTTTACATTCCCAAAGACCTCACGGCGGACGAGAGAAAGCACATCGAAGCATTAAGAGATGAAGAACATTTTGACCCGGAAAGTGCCAAGAAACGGGAAAAAAGCTTTTTTTCGAAAATAAAAGATGTATTTAGTTAAATACTCAATTTTTGAGATTTTTTCTTAACAGAGTGACAGAAACTGTCACCCTTTTCTTTTATTTTGCCCTGAAATAAAAGAAATATTCTATGGAAATCACTTCAGTTGTTATTATAGGGTTTGCCTTTCTGACCGGTTTTTTAATTGCGTATGCCATTGGGAAAACGAGGGTAACAAGGCTGGAAGAAAGAAATGAAAATCTCAATTCTGTGTTCAGGGAAAGTTCCGCCAAGCTCGGAAACGAAACTGCACGGGCCATTGAATCGGAGAAGAATCTGGCTACCCTTAAAGTTGAATTCAATCATCTTCAAGGCAGGCTTGCAGAACAGAAGAATGAGCTTGAACATCTTCAACAGCAATTTCGGGATGAGTTTAAAAATCTTGCCAATGAAATACTTGAGGAGAAGTCAAAAAAATTTACCGAGCAGAATCGCGAAAATCTGGACCAGCTTCTTAAACCGCTTGGTGAAAAAATCGTGGAATTCAGGAAAAGGGTTGAGGAGACACACAGTGAAGATTTGAAAGGGCGCAGTGCCCTGGATCAGCACCTGCGAATGCTGCAGGAAATGAATCTAAAAATGAGCGAGGAAGCCAAAAATCTCACAAAAGCTTTAAAAGGAGATACCAAACAACAGGGGAACTGGGGAGAAGTGATCCTGCAAAGAATTCTCGAAAAATCGGGATTGCGAAAAGGGATCGAGTACCACACTCAGGAAAGTTCTACAACAGAAGACGGCAGACGACTGCAGCCCGATGTGATCGTGCAGCTGCCGGATGAAAAAAAACTGGTGATCGATTCAAAGGTTTCACTTACGGCTTATGAAAAATTTTCCTCTGCCGAAGAACTGAACGGGCAGGAGGCAGCGTTGAGACAACATATTGCTTCGATCCGTGGGCATGTAAAGAATCTTGCCAGAAAAAATTATGAACAGATTCACGGCTTTAAAAGCCCTGATTTTGTTTTAATGTTTATACCTATTGAGCCGGCATTTGGTATTGCGATGCAAAATGATCCCGAACTTTATAATGAAGCGTTTGATAAAAACATCATCATTGTGAGTCCAACCACACTATTGGCAACTTTGGCCACCATTGAGAATGTGTGGAAGCAGGAGTATCAGAACAGAAACGCGATGGAAATCGCCAAAAGGGGCGGCCTCCTTTACGACAAATTTGTTGGTTTTGTGGAAGATCTTGAAAAAGTGGGTGAGCGGATCAATCAGACAAGAAAAGAATATCATTCCGCAATGAACAAACTCACTGAAGGTACAGGAAATCTTGTAGGCCAGGCAGAGAAATTGAGAGATCTTGGTGCAAGTGCATCAAAAAAAATTCCATCTGATGTTTCAGAGAAGGGTCTTGAACATTTTGCTGAGGATCACTCCTCAGGGGTTTAGGGGTACAATTAACGAAGCCAAATCATACCCGTTATGATTGGAAATCGCAGTATACCAGTTATTATCCCATAACCATGAAACAACGTGATAATCTTCAATTTCAGCAACAAAAAAATCATGAGAGTGAACGCTTTTTTTTACAGCTTCATCAAGACGTTTTAACTGTTTATGGGCTCTGATATCGTCTACATCAAACACAAAAACGTAAATCGTTTCACCAATTTCATGTTGTACGTACTCCAATAGGGGGATTTGATAATTTTCAATAAATTCGGCCATAACAATACCCGCAAACTGCGCACCATCAATAGGGGGTACAGTGAGGTTCAGATTAAAATTTTCGAACAGGTAGAACTCTGCCTCAGTCACTGTGCCGGCTTGCCACTGAGGCTCTATCAATTGCCCTCCTGTAAGCTGAAAATGATGTGCAGCTATATTTTCAACGATAAAAAAGTCAGCCAAAACCTCATCTGCGGTAGTTTGATCAAGCAACCTGATCGTTGTAAATGTAATGATTAAGATTACGGCTGCAGCCGCTAAGTACCGGATCACGGATGGAGAATAAATTTTCTTGAAACGGTTTGGTGTTTCTTTCAGCAGTCGTTTTTCGAGCCCTGAGGTAATTTTTTGAGATTCGTTAGCACCGACGGTTTCATTAATGGTGGTCAGTTTTTTTAGAATATTTTCTTTCAGATGTTCAGGGGCAGAGTGGCGCGGAAGTCTGCTTTTTAGCATCTCCTTGATGAGAAGTGCACTCTCATATTCATTCCGTAATTCGGGATGATGTTTTATAAAGTGAAAAAAGGCTGCTTTATCACCATCATTAGCTTCACCATCTATAATAGCTGGCAAAATCAGCAGAGCTTCCTGATACGTTAAATGTTTCATAATGAATACTGTGTGTTCATCAGATCAAACAGCAATCGTTTATACAACATTCACATTCTAAATGGTTAAAATATTTTGTCAGGATATCTTTTAACACATTGGCATGCCATTCATTATTTCAATAAAAGCTTGGCAAAATTTTTCCAGGGATGAGTGACGGGTGGTTTTGCCTGTAATTCAATTTCTTTTTTGAGAGTGGGATGTTCAAAATTAAGTCCGTATGCATGAAGGGCAATTTTTCCAGGCTTGTTGCTCCCGTATTTTTTATCACCCCAAACAGGAAAACCTTCAGAGGATAGCTGTACGCGGATTTGATGAGGCCTTCCTGTAATCAATGAAATCCGAAGCAGGTGCAGGCCCTGTTCTGATCCCAATTTTTGAAACGTAAGCTCGGCATGTTTAGCATCATTATGGTCTTTACTGACGACTGAACTGATATTTTTTTCACTGTCTTTCATCAGATAGTGGGAAAGATATTGCTGTTCCGGCGGATTGCCTTCTGCAACTGCAAGGTAAATTTTCTTGACTGTTCGTTTTCTGATTTGGTCACTGAGCCGGGATGCAGCTTTTGATGTTTTTGCAAATAACATAATTCCGCTTACGGGTTTGTCCAGCCTGTGCAATAAACCAAGAAACACATTTCCCGGTTTTTTATACTCTTTTTTCAGGTACATTTTACACAGGTTCAGCAAATCGGGTTTTCCGGTAATATCTTCCTGCGAAAGCAGTCCGGCCGGCTTATTTACCGCAAGCAAATGGTTGTCTTCATAAATAATTTCTACATCGGGAGTTGTACCGGTAGTTTTCATCGCAGCGGGCAAAATCTTTGTGTATTTTTGTTTTTAATTTTAACTGGAAATAACCGGTTCAACATACCATAAAATCATGTCTATTTCATTAGCAGATAAGGTGGCCCATTTGCCGGCGTGCCCCGGTGTTTATCAATTTAAAGACAGCAAGGGGAGTTACCTGTACGTAGGGAAGGCAAAACGGCTGCGGAATCGTGTTCGTTCTTATTTTCAGGAATCTGTCAGCCACGATGGCCGCATCAGGGTTATGGTAAAAAAAATCCATGATATAGAAGTAATCGTAACCGATTCGGAAGCTGAAGCACTGATTCTGGAAAACACACTGATCAAACGCCATCAGCCGCGTTACAATATTATGTACCGGGATGATAAGTCGTACCCGTATGTATGCATAACAAGGGACGAGAGGCCAAGGGTGTATCCGACGAGAACCGTTATGAAGGACGGGAGTACCTATTTTGGCCCGTACGATCATGTTGGCCACCTTCGCCGTTTGCTGGAAACCATCCGAAAAACCTTTGATCTTTGTACCTGCGCGGTATCTTCAAAAATGATTGACAAGACAAGGGGAATGCCTAAATGGCACTCCTGTTTTGATGACTATCTTCAGAATTGTTCAGGTGACTGGGACGCGGAAAAATACCGGACTGCTATAGAAAAAGTTGAAAAGCTCCTGTCCGGCAAAACAGAAGGTTTAATGCGGGATATAAAAGACGAGATGGAAATTGCATCGCAGGCACTTGCTTTTGAGCAGGCTGCCAAATTGCGTGACAGCCTGTTATCCATCCAAAAATACAATCAGAAAATGAAGATTGTTGACAGTAAAGATATTAACCGGGATCTCTTCGCCATTGAGCCGGATTATGACCTGGGTGAAGCCTGTGGAGTACTTTTTAAAATCAGGGAAGGTAAACTGGTAGGTAAATTTCATCGTTTTCTAAAAAATATTGACGGGCTGGGTTTGGATGTTATGATGCAATCTTTTTTGGAAGATTACTACACAGATTCATTAAGCGGCGGTATCGGAACCATCCCGGATGAAGTCTACATGAGCCATGAAATGGAAGATGATGAACCGCTCGGGCAATATCTGTGGGAGAAGCACGGTAAAAAGGTACCGTTACATGTTCCCAAAATTGGAGAGAAGAGGCAGCTCATTCAAATGGCTATTTCCAATGCAAGGCTAAAACTTGGCGAACGCAGAATTGAAAAAGAAAAGGCTGATAAAGACAGAATTCCGAAACCTGTTAAAGACCTCAAAGAATATCTTTATTTAAGCAGGCTTCCGCGAAGAATTGAGTGCTTTGATAATTCAAATCTGCAGGGAAGTGATCCTGTGGCATCCATGGTTACATTTCTGGATGGTAAACCGAGAAAAAGCGGTTATAAAAAATTCAGGATAAAAACCGTAGAAGGGCCCGATGATTTTGCATCTATGAAAGAAGTGATAAAACGGAGATATTCTCGCCTGAAGGCTGAAAAAAAACAACCCCCGGATTTGATTTTGGTTGATGGGGGGAAGGGGCAACTCAATGCGGCTGTTGAGATTTTACGTGAACTTGGTTACATGGAGAGCTGTGATGTGGCAGGCCTTGCAAAACGGCTTGAAGAGGTCTTTTTACCCGGTAAAAGTGACCCGGTAATGATCCCCAAAACGTCACCTGCTTTGAAACTACTACAAATGGCCCGTGATGAAGCGCATAGATTTGCTATTACGTATCACAGGAAAAAAAGAAGCCGGCGAACTTTAAGTACAGAACTGACAAATGTTCCGGGTATCGGGGAAAAAAAAGCCGAAAAATTATTAAAACATTTTGGATCGGTAAAACAAATAAAAGAGACGAAACTTGAAACTCTTCAGGACTTTTTGGGTAAAAAAACCGGAGAGATGCTTTATCTAACCCTGCACCGGACATGAAGTGAATACCCTGCAGGAATTTTGGAAGTGGTTCAGATAACATGAAAATGTGATAGAATCTCTTTCAACTCTGTAATATTATGTAACAGGTATGATACTAAGCCTGAAAAAACGGCAGTAATTTACCAATGGCATAAAATATGCTTAAATTTAAATAGAAGCGCTTTCTAAAGCTGAATGTTATTCTTCTGAATGGTGTTAAAGGTTAGAAAGTATTCAATAAATTTGAAATGTATTATGAGACTCACTAATAATAACCATATTCCTCAAAACTACGAAACGATGGAAGACCGCGAGCTGGTACATTTATTTCGTAAAAAGGATGATCAACACGCTTTTCGTGAACTGATGAATCGCCATCAGGCCAAGGTGTATTCATATATCTTCAGTATGATCCAGAACAGGGAAATTGCCAATGATATCTTCCAGGAGACTTTTACCAAGGTAATTACGAAGATGGATGATACATATAACGAACAGGGAAAATGGATCGCCTGGGTTATGAGAATTGCTCATAATGCAACAATTGATCATATCAGAAAACAAAAACGTTTTGTCGACGTTACTAGCTCATACGATGAAGAATCAAAAACGGACTTTTACGAAAGATTGCCGGATGAAGATTCTATCGGGCAACAGGAAAAACTTGAGCTCGATGAATCTACATCAAGTTTATTGAAGCATATAGGGAATTTACCTGAGGAGCAGCGAACGGTGGTTATGTTGAGACACTATTATGAAATGCCTTTTAAGGAAATTGCCGAATTGACAGATGTCTCAATCAATACTGCCCTTGGCAGAATGAGGTATGCTTTGATAAATCTTCGTAAAATGTTCGATGAAGAACATGAGAAGGAACAAAGCAATATATGAGTAAAAAAGACAATCAAAGCATTACATATATTTACGATGAAATGGATCCCTCTGAAAAACTCGAATTCGAGAGGGATCTTACAAATGATAATAACCTTCTTATTGAGGTTGAATCGTTTAAAAAAATTTCAGAAAAACTTTTCGAGCTAAAGCCTGTTCAGCCGCCATGTGAGCTTAGTGAAGCCATACTGAATGAGGCTGCCATGTTGCGGCAAAAACAAAATTCATATTCATCAGGGCGTTATATGTTCGCTGCCGCTGCACTCATCATCATCGGGTTTACATCTGGCCTGTTTCTTTTGAATTCAGACGAACCTGCCAGTGAAAATAACACGGGTTCAGCCATGATGAATACTCCGGAATTCTTTCCAAATTCACCGGGTACAACTTATGAGTTATCAGATCAATCTGTAACAGTCTCGGCCGGTAATGCAATAAATCCTGAAATAAACAGGATAAAACCATGGGTTGACGAAAATGATGTGATACATTTCTATGACACATTCAGTACATCGAATAATGCCTCTCTCGATTCTATGCTTCAACATAGTTTTCAAAAATTAACACCCGTCACTGATCCTGCCCAGTCTAAATCGATTCAGAGACATCTTCATTTAACAGGCGGACGGAGATAAAAAAACCGGGTGGCCGTGGTAAGTTATCGTACGAAAAATTACTGATATTAAACACTTTATCATCCTTTTGGCAATAGTTTTCCACGAACACTGTTAATAACTAATTTTGGTTACGTTTTGTGCGAGGGTTATATTGATCAAAACTATTTAAACAATAACTCCTGAATTTTAGATGGGAAAAATTATATCTATTGCAAACCAGAAAGGTGGAGTCGGAAAGACCACCACAGCAGTGAATCTTGCAGCAAGTCTCGCCGTAATTGAACATCCGACTCTTGTTATAGACATTGATCCTCAAAGTAATTCTACAAGCGGCCTGGGTATAGAGCCAAAATCTGTCACAAATTCAATTTATGAAGTTATGGTAGGTGGCCTGGATATCAACGAGACAATTCGTGAAACGGAGTTGCCTTTTTTAGATATCATCCCTTCGCATATCAATCTCGTGGGAGCAGAGATTGAAATGATAGACAGAAGCGAACGAGAACGAATCTTATTTAAAGCGATTGACGGGCTGGGTAAAAAATATGATTTTGTCATCATTGATTGTCCGCCTTCACTTGGATTGTTAACAATCAATGCATTAACCGCTTCCGATGCAGTTCTGATTCCGGTTCAATGTGAATATTATGCACTCGAGGGGCTTGGGCAATTGCTGAACACGATAAAGATCGTGAGGCAGCATCTGAACAGGGAACTGGATATCGAAGGCGTTTTGCTGACGATGTATGATACCCGTACACGGCTTTCGAACCAAGTGGCTGAAGAAGTAAAGAGATATTTTGACGAACGTGTATTTTCTACCATCATTGCGAGAAATATACGTTTGGCTGAGGCACCCAGTTTTGGTAAACCGGCCATTTTATATGACGCAACCAGTGTTGGCGCAAAAAACTATCTCTCATTGGCCAGGGAAATCATTCAAAAAAACAAGAAGCTTTTTAAATCGAGCCCTGTTCTATCAAAATAAACTGAGTATGTATGTCGAAAAAAGTATTAGGCAGAGGACTGGGAGCATTTTTCCCTGATTACCGGCAGGAAGATACCGAACAGGACAGTAACAACATTACCAAATCCAAAACTGCCGTTTCATATGACCCGGCCGAGAGGGTCAATGTTGTTCTGAATATACCTGTTACAGACATAAGGCCAAACCCGCATCAGCCCAGAACCGATTTTAAGGAAGAAGCATTAGACCAGCTTGCTTCGTCTATCCGCAAACATGGATTGATTCAGCCTGTTACTGTAAGGTACCTGGGGCAAAAAAGGTTTGAACTCATAAGTGGTGAACGCCGTCTGCGCGCAACCAAAATGGCAGGAATATCTGAAATCCCGGCATACATCCGTGAAGCAAATGATGAGGATATCATCTCGTTTGCTCTGATTGAGAATATTCAGCGTGAGGATCTGAATTCCCTGGAAATTGCTCTTGGTTATCAGCGATTGATTGATGAGTGTAACTACACACAGTCTGAGGTTGCTGAAAAAGTAGGTAAAAACAGGACAACGGTTACCAATATGCTGCGTTTGCTTCAGTTACCTGATTTTATTCAGGCAGCTGTGAGGGATGAAAGCATTACCAGCGGCCATGCCCGGAGCCTTGTCAATGTGAAGAGTGAGAAAGATCAGCGTCAAATTTTAAAAATGATACTTTCCAGATCATTATCTGTCAGGCAAACAGAAGACCTTGTTAAAAGTTTCGAAAAAAAGAATGAACAAAACTCATCATTAAAACAATCTTCTGACCGTGATCCGGTTTTGGATGACCTTTCTAAAAAACTGCGGGCCAAATTAAGCACACGCGTGAACATTAAAACCAAAGCAAGAGGTGGCGAAATAAGAATTGAGTATTATTCATATGACGATTTGGAACGGATCATTCAGTTATTTGATGAAATGGATTAATCTCATCATAATGGCTTTTTTGATTCAAATTGGTGATCTGGCTGCTCAATACAATATCATCGAACCGGATTATTCCCTGTTACAGAATCGTTATTATCAGGATTATCAACTTTCTCACCAACTACGCTCATATCAGGAAGATGAAACGGAAACCCAGCGGAATGAATATCCAAGCCCAAAATCTGTTTTATTTAAATCCATGATCATACCCGGATGGGGGCAAATCGAAAATCGCCAAATTTGGAAAGTACCCATTGTGTATGGGCTTTTTGCCGGTGTGGGTGTATATACATCACACCTGAATTCACAATACCAGGATTATCGGGCTGCCTATTATAATGCTGTTCAGGGAGCAGATTCTGATTTGAAGTTCGGCGCCACCCCGGATTATTTGCAAAATGTGAATACAAACCAATTACAAAACAACAGGAACACATTGCGTAATCAGCGCGATTTTATGTTTGTTGTGATGGGGCTTGCATACGGACTGAATATCCTTGATGCCTATGTTTATGCCCATATGCGCAGTTTTGATGTTTCTGATGACCTTTCCGCACGCACAAAAGTAGAACCCGGGATTCTTGAGTACGGTTCCCCCGGTATTCGCGTTTCAGTAACATTATTCAGTAAATAAACCATTTAAAGCAAGAGTAAATGACAGCACCAAAATTCTTTTCAGAGCAAAACAAGCCCGTTAACCGGTTTGATGCCGATAGCAATCGTGATTTATGGAGTATCTTTAAGGTAATGGGTGAATTTGTAGATGGATACGATACCCTATTGAGAATTGGGCCGTGTATTTCCATTTTTGGTTCAGCACGCCTCAAACCCGATACCAAATACTATAACATGGCAGTAGATGCCGCGGCTGCAATTGCCGAGAACGGATTTGGAGTCATTACAGGAGGTGGCCCGGGAATTATGGAAGCGGGTAACAAGGGGGCTATTCAGCAAGGGGGTAAATCTGTTGGCCTGGGTATTGATTTGCCACACGAACAGGGAATTAATCCATTTGTGTCCCCAAAATATGTCATAAATTTTAAATACTTTTTTGTAAGAAAAGTAATGTTTGTGAAATATGCACAGGGTTTTATTGTATTTCCGGGCGGTTTTGGAACATTGGATGAATTGTTTGAGACATTAACCCTGATACAAACCGAAAAGATAGTAAGAATCCCGATTGTTATGGTTGGTACAGAATATTGGAATGGGCTTGTAGAGTGGATCCAGGATAAACTTGTGAAAGACGGTTACATCAGTGATTCCGATACGGATCTGTTCTTTTTGACGGACAGTACAGAAGAAGCTGTTCGTTATGTATGTGAATTTTATAAAAACAGGAAGCTTGAACCCAACTTTTAGTCTTTGGAACATTTATTTCAACCTGTTGTACAAAAAAGTGTGAAAAGCCTGATGATTTTGTATGTAAAATTTCATTAAGTTATTTACGTTTATTCCAAAAGAATCAAAATCAACCAGACAGCAATGAAATCATTGAAATATACATTATCGACATGCCTGATTTTTTTCATGGTATTTGGTTTAGTAAAAACATCCTTTGCGCAGGACGAAGCAAGGACTCAAGCTATTCAGCTTTATAATGATGCTCAGGAACTTGCAGGTGGCAATGAATTTACCGGTGCCATTGAATTGTACAGGGATGCACTTCGAATTTCCCGGGCAAATAATTTAAGCGATATTACGGACCTCATAGTTGAAAGGCTCCCCAGGGTATATCAAACGCGTGCATCTAATGCATACCGTGATTACCAGAGTCAGCGTACAATGCAATCGTTAAACCAAGCCATTGATTATTTTAAAGCCTCCGAGCAGGCAGCCGGAGAATTTAACGAAAACCAGGTAGCACAACAGGCCGCAGCTGCCATTCCGCAACTGTATTATATCAGGTCTATACTCCACTTCAGGCAGGAGAACCTGAGTAATGCCATGGAAGATCTCGATACTGCTATCGAAATGAATCCAAACTATGCGGTTGCCTATTACCAGAAAGGTATTGTGCAAAAACAGATGGCACCAACCAATGTGGATGCATTTATATATTGGTATGACAGAGCTATAGAAGTAGCTCAGCAGGCAAATGATACCCGCACATTGAACAATGCAAGAAACGGTGCGCGTGATGAGCTGATTTTCAGGGCGGTGAATCTTGCCGATGAAAGACGATTTGCCGATGCCGTTGAATTACTGAACAGGGTTGAGAATTATGATCCAAACTCCTATGAAGCAAAATACAGGCTTTCCGAGATTGCGAACCTGAGAGGAAATTGGTCAAATGCCGAAGCGAGTGCAAGGCGAGCCCTTGATTTACATACAGGTGGTGTTGCCGATAAAGCGAAAATTTATTTTGAGCTGGGTACAGCATTGAAAGGGCAGGGTAATTTTGATGCAGCCTGTTCAGCATTTGAAAATGCCAGGTTTGGCGCTTTTACCGGGCCTGCAAACCATGAACTTCAGTTTGAACTTAAATGTGAAGGCCACACACAAACCGGAAGGTAATCCCAAAGAACTGATTCAAAAGCCACCCTCAATAAAGGGTGGCTTTTTTTTTGGTTGATTCTTTTGCCTTGAGGCGAACTTGCCTATCTTTTCAATTGGCCAAAATTTTTAACCAAGAATAATTTATTTAATGAGCGAGAATCAGGATATTGCCAGGCAATGTGTTAATACGATCAGAACCCTTTCTATGGATGCCGTACAGGCAGCGAATTCCGGCCATCCGGGAATGCCGATGGGCATGGCTGATGCTGCATTTGTGCTATGGACGAAATTTCTGAAACACCATCCCCGCAATCCCCATTGGTATAATCGCGATCGTTTTATACTATCTGCCGGGCATGGTTCGATGTTGCTCTACTCGTTACTCCATCTTACCGGATATGATGTTTCATTGGATGAATTAAAAAACTTCAGGCAATATGGAAGCATCACACCAGGACACCCGGAGTACGGTTTAACCCCCGGAGTCGAAATTACAACCGGTCCGCTGGGACAGGGTTTCGGAACAGGTATTGGAATGGCTATAGCAGAAGAGTTTATGGCAGCGACATTCAATAAAGACGGTTTCATTCTCACAGATCACTATGTTTATGCAATCGTAAGTGACGGCGATCTGATGGAGGGAATTTCGCACGAAGCCGCCTCTCTTGCAGGGCATTTAAAACTGAGAAAACTCATCTACCTTTATGATTCCAATAACATATCTATAGATGGGTCAACCGATTTATCGTTCACAGATGATACAAAAAAACGTTTTGAAGCATATGGCTGGGATGTCTGTGTAATTGACGGGCACAATCATGCAGAAATCGAGAATGCGATCAGGCATGCACAAACAACAGACAAACCGTCATTAATCGAATGTAAAACCATTATTGGTTATGGCAGCCCGAATAAGCAGGGCACGGCAGATTCACACGGTGCCCCGCTTGGGGATGAAGAAATCAGGCTTACCAAGGAGAATATTGGCGCCGAGCCGGATAAAACTTTTTTTATTCCGGATATAGTTAAGGCTGAAATGCAGAAAGCCGTTGTTTATGGTGAGAATCTTGAAAATGAATGGAATCAGATCATATCCGGGTATGAAAAAAAATATCCTGTTGATGCGGCAACTTTTCACCGGTTCTTAAATCGTAAACTTCCCGATTCATGGAATGAGATTTTGCCGGTTTTCCCACCTGATTCCAAGGGGTTGGCGACAAGAAAATCATCCGGAGAGGTACTTAACTCTATCTCAAAACATATTTTTAATTTAATTGGAGGCTCTGCCGATTTAACCGGAAGTACCAATACTGATTTAAAAGATGAAACTGTTTTTAATGCAGAAAACAGGACAGGCCGCAATTTTCATTATGGAGTAAGAGAGCATGCCATGGCTGCCGCCCTGAATGGTATGGCTTTACACGGCGGTATCATTCCGTATGGAGGTACGTTTCTTGTTTTCGCGGATTATAACAAACCATCCATTCGAATTGCAGCGATTTCAAAAATCCCCACCATTTTTGTCTTTACTCACGATAGCATTGGAATTGGGGAAGACGGACCCACACACCAGCCCATAGAGCAATTGGCAGCACTAAGGGCCACACCCAATCTATATGTGTTGCGTCCGGCCGATGCAAATGAAACCGCATTTAGCTGGAAAATTGCAATAGAAAGAGATAATGGGCCGTCATTGCTCGTTCTTACCCGCCAGAATCTGCCAACACTGGATCGTACTTTATACTCTGACGCCAAAGGTTCTGAAAAGGGGGCATATATCATTAAAAAAGAAAGCAATCAAAAAATTGATCTGATTTTAATTGCAACGGGTTCTGAACTACATCCAACTCTTTCTGCTGCTGAATTGCTCGAAGAAAAAGGCCATTCTGTTCGTGTAGTCAGTATGCCATGTATGGAATTGTTCGAAGATCAAACGGTTAAATACAAAAAAAGCGTACTTCCTGACGAAGCCAAAAAACGTGTTTCGGTTGAAGCAGGCTCAACGTTTGGGTGGCACAAATGGATTGGGGACGAGGGTATAGCAATTGGCCTCGACCAGTTTGGTATTTCAGCTCCTTTTCAAATGGCTTATGAACATTTTGGGTTTACAGCTGATTTGATCCAAAAGAAGTGTGAGGAAATGCTCAGTTAAGTTGTTTTGGGAGTTCTAATTTATGGACGGTGGTAAAAGTGATATCATCATTTGGAACTTCATCGCCAATAAACTGCTCGATAGATGATTGAATTTTCTGAGTAATGGTTTTGGCATGAAGCGATCCATAAATGGATAAAATTCCTTCCAGCCTTTCAACTCCATATTCTTCGTTTCTGCTGTTTCGGGCTTCTATTAATCCATCAGTGTAAAGGAGCAAACTGTCGCCCGGTTCAAACTGGTATTTTTTCTCTTCGAGTTGTTTTTTCAGTGCATTTGTGGTGGTCATACCCAGTGCAAATCCATCAGAATTCAGCTTGAATGTGGTATCATGATGTTTATTGTATACAAAAGGTATGTTGTGGCCGGCTCTTGAAAACATAAAATAGTTTTCATTATGCGGGAAAAAAGCGGCACAGGCTGTTACAAAAGTTTTATCCTTTTTATTTGATTTTACATAATTATTTAGTTCAAGAAACAGCTCTTTTGGGCTTGGTTCCAGTTTTTTTATGAGAAGATGGACAAGAGCCTGTAGCCTTACCATATACAATGCAGCACTCATTCCTTTTCCCGAAACATCTGCAATAACGATGTAGGTCCCTTTTTCTGAAGGGATCACATCTACATAATCCCCGCCCACTTCCTGTGCAGTCGCTGCAAATGAGTGAACTTCAATCTGATTTACATTCATACTCGATGGAGGAAGCAGGCTTAACTGAATGTCTCGCGCGAAATCGAGCTCTTTCTGCACATCTGATTTCTCAAGAAGTTCAATCAATAATATGATCAGGATACATGCAAATGAAACCGGAAGTAAAACAGGATGAATTATGAACCCGGTTAAACCGACAAGGGTAAAAAGATAGTGAGCAAAGAAACCGATCAGAGAAATGCCAAAAACAAGGCGCCGAACAGGATTCAGCCTTTTTGTCAATGCCGCTAAAACACTGAGCATACGCTGGTAGATAGGAATTTCTTCCGGACGTGTATCAGGATTAATTTCTTTAACCGCATCATAATATAACTGTTTTAGCCTTTCCGAGTCGGATTGAAACTCTTTGCCAAGCTGGCGTGTGCTCATTCCGGTTACATACTCCTCATAGAAAGCTTTGGTACCGTATGCAGATTTTGTTTCGTTTTTTAAAGCCATTCTGTAATGATTATTCCGTTTCACCTATTCCTTAATACGCAGGTAATTTAAAAAAGTTAACGGTAAGATAGCTTTTAAAAGCTGTGGTGATTTTTTTGGATTAAGGGTTCAGGCTTGCGGGGCAGATTCGGTGAGTACTGTCAGGTTAAACCAGGCATCCGGCATCCTGCATCTTGTGCCACAAGCCAGAATTATGCTCTAATTATTGAGTAATACCGTATTGAATTCTGTGATTTTGCACTGTTAAATAGACAGTAGCCTCTTAGGCAGCGGCCAGAGCATGTTTAGAATGATAGATATCTGCTTTAATTATCCCTGCTTTTTACGATATTACCATCTGAAAATTCAGTCAATGATCGGAGGTTTTTTGAAAGAGTTCATCAAAATTGCATCGGGACAGGGGTTTTGGGGTGATTTACCTAATGCCCCGGTTAACCAGGTAAAAAAAGGAAAAATTGATTATCTGGTAATGGATTACCTTGCCGAGGTGACCATGTCGATTATGCAGAAACAAAAAATGCGGAATGAAAACTTTGGTTATGCAAGAGATTTTATTGAAGTGATTGAATCTGTGATTCATCACATTAAAGAAGATGGTGTAAAGGTGATATCCAATGCCGGAGGGGTAAATCCGATAGCTTGCAAGGATGCTGTGCTTGAGGTTGCGAAAAAATCCGGAATTGAAGGGCTGAAAATTGCTGTAGTAGATGGTGATGATATACTGCATGAACTTGATGAATTAATCCAAAACGGCCATGAATTGAAAAACATGGAAACAGGTGAGCCTGTGGCATCTGTTCGTGACCGCCTGCTGAGCGCAAATATCTATTTTGGCTGTCGCCCGATTGTTGAAGCCCTCGAAAAGGGTGCTGATATTATTATAACAGGACGTGTTACGGATACGGGACTGACCCTTGCACCTATGGTTTATGAATTTGGCTGGGACTTAAATGATTACAACCTGATGGCAGCGGGTACGATAGCCGGTCACATTATTGAATGCGGCGGGCAGGTGAGCGGGGGAAATTTCACGGATTGGGAGACAGTAAGTAAGATCGAAGAAATTGGTTTTCCGATCATTGAAGCCTATCCAGATGGTAGCTTTGTTGTTACCAAACACGAAAAAACCGGCGGGTTAGTTTCAGAAATGACGGTGAAAGAGCAGTTGTTGTATGAAATAGGGAATCCGAAACAATATATTACCCCTGATTGTATTGCCGATTTTACCACGATACAACTTTCACAGGACGGGAAAGACCGGGTTAAAGTTTGGGGAATTAAAGGCGAAGAAGATACACCAACCTATAAAATATCTGCAAGTTATATAGATGGTTATAAGCTGTCTTCCACTCTGGTGTATTGCTGGCCAGATGCTTTGAAAAAAGCTGAGTTTGCCGGTGAGATACTATTGAAAAGGGCAAAAAAATCAGGAATAACGTTCAAGAATACAAATCTGGAATTTATTGGGGTTAATGCATGTAATGAAGATCCGAATATTTTAAGTAAAGACTATAGTGAACTGAATGAGGTTCAAATGAGGATCTCGGTTCAGGGTGATTCGAAAGAAGAACTCGACCGTTTTGGCCGGGAGATTGCACCACTGATATTAACAGGGCCGGGCGGAGTTACAGGATTTGCCGGAGGGAGGCCGAAAGCAACAGAAGTGGTGGCATACTGGCCGGCTCTGCTTGATAAAAAAGCCGCAAAAGCAAGGGTGAGTATTTTTCAAATTTGACATGAATAGATTTTCATGTTTTCCGGGTTAAAAATCAAAACATCCGGAACTAAATATGCAAAAAATTGAGGAAGGTGTGTGAATAGTTCGTTAACTTCAGCACGCAATTAGAAAACTAATTATTAATCGATCTCAGAATAACAAACATGGTTATTGGCATTATCGGAGCGGGAATTTCCGGTCTTACAGCAGGAAGGTTATTGGCAAGGGCAGGACATGAAGTCACTATTTTTGAGAAAAGCAGGGGATATGGCGGCAGAATGGCCACCCGCTATGCTGGTGATGATCTGTCAGTAAAATTAGATCATGGCCTAAACTATTTTACCGCAGAGCTACCACTTTTTAAAGAATTTGCAAACGAACTGCTCGAAAATGGACTTATTCAGCAGTGGGGTAAAAATTTTGCCGGATTCGATGGTGAGAATCTTTTGGATAAAGATCCGACTATCCCGGCAGTGAAGTACTACACCTCAACAAACGGTATGAACAGAATTGGTAAATATATGAGCCGTTGGGTGGATGTGCGTAACAGTACACGTGTTGGCGGATTAACTCACATTGGGGCAAACCGTACAAAAAAAAGATCCTGGATGATCAATCTTATTTCAAGTGAGGTTGTAGGTGTAGATGCGGTTATCATTGCCTTGCCTGCACCGCAGGCGTATGGAATTCTCTCCACCACTATAGACGAGACAAATTCACTGAAAATAGTGAGGCAAATTGATGAGATTCATTACAGAGCCGCGTACACCTTAATGGCAGGGTACTCAAACAGCAGGTTGCCAGAATGGGACGGCATTCTTTGCCGGAACAGCCTTCTTGATTTCGTTTCCAATGAATCTTCCAAGAGAGAAGGCCAGGAATGTACTTTTGTGCTTCAGGCTTCTGACCAATTTACTAAAGAACATAAAGATAGTGATGCGGATACCGTAAAAAAGCTGATGTTAACCGAATTTGCAAAGGTAACGGGAGGCTGGTCTACCAAACCCGACTGGCATCAGCTTCATTTTTGGAGGTTCAGCCGCGCAAGGAAAGTATTGGGCAAACCGTTTATTCTGCATGAAGACGAAGATAGCCCGCTTGCTCTCACAGGTGACTATTTCGAAGGAAATACAGTTGAAAATGCCTATCAATCCGGCTATAAACTGGCTAAGCATTGGATTGAAAAATATTCCTAAATAAAAGCCTTATACGATAAAACGTATAATCGTATACTTTTTTTAATCGGTTTGAATGAAAACCGGTACAGATCCGTTGTTCTGTAACGTTGAATACCTTAACTAAATCTCCTTGAAAAAGCTCAATCAATTTATATCAAGATATAAGGGGGTAATGATATTGGGTGCGATGTTCTTAACTGCATCCAACTTCTTTTTGGTATGGATTCCTGTACTTATACGCCGAACCATGGATGAGGTTGAAGCATTAGGTACAGAATTTAGCAATGAATATGATTCAATTGTCACAGTACTTTTTTCGAGTGATGCCGGAAACATATTAGCCTTCAATTCAATTCTATTGATAGGGACAGTGGCATTATATGGCCTCTTGCTTTTTGCAACCCGGCAAACCATTATTATCAGTTCCCGAAAAATTGAGTTTGATATCCGCAATCAGATTATGGACAAGCTCATGGAATTGCCCCAGCGGTATTTTGCAAACAATAGTACCGGTGAAATTTACATAAGAACCACAGAAGATGTGGCAAGGGTAAGGGAGTATTTTGGGCCTGTATTCATGTATACGGTAAATACTGTAACCCGGGCTGGATTCATTATCACTATGATGATCATTGTAAACCCCGAACTCACATTTTGGGCACTATTGCCATTGCCATTTCTTTCAGCATTTGCCTATTGGGTAAGCGGGTTCATAAACAAATATCAGCTCATTATACAGGAGCAATATTCAAGAATTGCAGGCAAAGCCCAGGAAACATTCAGCAGTATAAGGCTAATCAAAGCATTTAACAGAACCGGTTATGAACAAAAACGTTTTGAGATAGAGAGTGACGAGTATCGTAAGAAAAAACTGAAACTTGATTTGGTTGAATCCCTGTTTCATCCAACACTGAACCTGCTGATTGGCGCTTCTGTTTTAATCGTGATTTGGAAGGGGGGTATTATGGTTATAGACGGGCTGATCACCATTGGCAATATCGCGGAATTTGTAATTTATGTGGCATATCTCACCTGGCCTGTCGCATCTCTCGGTTACACTGTAAATACCCTTCAGAAATCTCTTGCAAGCTGGGAGAGAATAGATAACATGCTCTCCGAACATATAGATATCCTTGATGATGAAACACTCCAATATGAGAAACCGCATAAAGTGATCGGAGACATAGAATTTCGGAATGTAAGTTTTAAATATCCCGGCTCTGATGAATATGCCGTCAAAAATATAAGCCTGAAGATAGAAGCCGGAAGCAATGTGGCAATCGTAGGAAGAACTGGGGCAGGCAAAACAACTCTTGTTAATCTCATCCCAAGATTATTTGACCCAACTGAAGGAGAAATTCTGATTGATGGGAAAAATATAAAAGAATGGAACCTGAAGCATTTAAGACAGTCTATTGGTTATGTGCCCCAGGAAACTTTTTTGTTTTCAACAACTGTAAAAGAAAACATTGCTTTTGGCGTTGATGGTGCATCAATGACAAAAATTGAAAAAGCAGCAGAAATTGCACAGGTTTTAGATAATATTTTGGATTTTGAGAAAAAATTTGAGACACTTGTAGGTGAAAGGGGTATTACACTTTCCGGAGGCCAAAAACAACGAACGGCAATTGCAAGAGCTGTAATAAAGAACCCTGAATTTATTATATTAGATGATTCACTAAGTGCTGTTGATACAAAAACAGAAGATGCTATAATGCATCACCTGCGCGAACAACTTAATAACAAGACCACAATCATGATATCGCACAGAATCTCAACAGTAAAAAATGCTGATACAATTTTTTATCTGCACGGTGGTTCATTAGTAGAGACAGGTACTCACAATGAATTAATTAAACGTGAAGGGCGTTATGCCAACATGTACAGCAAACAATTAATTGAACAAGAATTAGATCAAATATAATTAACATAAACGGGCATCTTTTGTTTGAAAGGCAAAAGCCCATAAAACATAACGGGAGATAACAATGATTATAGTACCCTTAGGCGTGGCATCGGCAACACCAACAGCTGTTAGGCATCTGCCATCTGTAGCCCTGTGGAGGGAAGGTGATGTACACCTTTTTGATTGCGGGGAAAATGCCCAAATGCGGATGCTGCAGGCAGGCTTAAAAAGATCGAAAATTGAGAATATCTTTATATCTCATTTTGATATGGATCACTATTCAGGATTGTTGGGGTTGATTTCCACACTACAACTTCAGCGACGTGATAAAACACTTACAATCGTTGGCCCGAAGGGCATCAAAGATTATGTGGAATGGAATGTAAAATTTGCAAAAATCGAACTCAATTTTCCCATTGAGTTTGTTGAAGTTGAAGAAGGTTTCGAATTGCAAAGAGTGATTGATACCGATGATTATTATGTGGAGGCAAGACCTTTAAACCATACTTCATTTTGCATGGGCTTCAGGTTTCAGGAAAAAGACAAACCGGGCAAGGTTGACGCAGATAAAGCACATACACTGGGTATCACTGATGATGAACAGTTCAAGGCTCTGAAAGCCGGGGAAGATCTTACACTTGAAAGCGGAACCCTGGTTAAATCGTATGATATTGTTGGCCATCCAAGGCCGGGTGACAGTTTTGCCTATATTTCGGATACCAAGTATTGCCCGAACTCCGTGAAACTGGCCATGAATACAAATATCCTTTATCATGAGGCTACATTCAGTGATTCCCTTGCCGATAAAGCCGCAGAAACAGGACACTCAACTTCAAGTGATGCCGCACGTGTAGCAAACGAAGCGCAAACGAAGCTACTCGTTATCGGTCACTTCTCAGCCCGTTATACCAATCCTTTTGTACTGCTGAGAGAAGCAAGAGCAAAATTTTTTCCCGCATGGCTGGCAACTGAACTCAGGCCTATTTATACAAATCCCTCTCAGGAGAAAGGCATCGTGAAGCCGAAAATCCAAATTCAAGAGATGGATGAAAAACAGGGGATGAAAACTCAAAAACGTCATAAACCCGAAAAAGGTGGAAGCAAGAAATTCCGAAGCCGGAAAGGTGGGCCATCTGACCGAAGGCCAAGGCGCGACGATTCAGGTGAACGCAGAAAAAGAAGGCCGGAACAACGCCAGGGTAATGATTATAACAACCAGGGCAGTTCAAGGCCAACGAAACATATTACACCAAGAACCCCGTTCGATAATTTTGACCGCTTTTAAAAGCTGAACAAGAAAGAAGTATACTTTGAGTAAAAAAAACAATTATGAAGCCGCCGATTCAGTATTGATTCGGCGGCTTTATTATTTCTTCGAACCCTATAAATGGTGGGCACTATTTGCCATAGTACTCACTTTGGCGGCTGCATTCTTGGGTACTGTCCGGCCAAAACTTACTCAAATTGCCGTTGACGATTATATCGCTTTCAGAGATGTTGACGGCCTGCTCTGGATTGTCTTTTTACTCGGCCTGGCATTAATAGGTGAGTTTTTAATTTTGATGCTCAATACCTACATCACAAGATGGTTCGGGCAGGGTGTTTTATACAGCCTCAGAAATGCAGTTTTTGAAAAAATCCAGTCATTGCATGTCCGTTTTTTTGATAAGAATCCTATCGGCAGGCTAATTACCAGAACAACCAGTGATATTGAAGCTCTCAGTGAGCTGTTATCCGACGGTATCGTAAATATGATTGGTGACCTGTTCAGGATCATTTTCATACTCTATTTTATGCTCATGATGAGCTGGGAACTCACAATCATTTCTATTTTGGTTCTTCCGTTTCTTTTTTACGCAACTTTCTGGTTTAAGAGTAAAGTCAGGATAGCTTATCTGGATGTACGCGACCAGGTTGCAAGGCTGAACTCCTTTGCGCAGGAAAATATTAGCGGCATGGCTATTGTTCAGCTTTTTAACAGGGAAGAAAAACAAAAGGAGAAATTTGAGGGGATTAATGCCGATCACAGGAATGCTCATATCAAAACTATTTTTTACTTCTCGATATTCTGGCCGTTGGTAGAAGTACTTGCCAGCTTTGCAATGGCTCTTGTTGTGTGGTATGGGGGTGCACGAGCTCTGATGGGCGGAGTAACCTTTGGAGTACTCCTTGCTTTTATTCAGTATGTAAGGCAGTTTTTTAATCCGATCAGAGGCCTTTCAGAAAAGTATAATACACTGCAGTCTGCCCTGGCCTCATCAGAAAGAATATTTGACGTACTGGATACCCCAAACGAGGTTGGAGAGGCAGAAAAACCTGTAGATCTGGCTTATGTTGATGGAAAAATTGAATTTGATCATGTCTTTTTTCAATACAATGAAGATGAGGAGCTGGTGATAAACGACGTTTCCTTTACTGCGAATCCGGGAGAATTACTGGCAATAGTTGGTGCAACAGGTGCGGGTAAAACAACGATTATTAATTTGCTTATGCGATTTTATGACATTAACCGGGGACAGATTTTATTGGATGGAGTAGACATTCGTGATTTGTCTTTGCATACCTTAAGGTCAAGCTTTGGGCTTGTACTTCAGGATAATGCACTATTTTCCGGTACAGTTCACGATAACATTACATTAGGCAATACAGATATTACGCGCCAACAGGTTATTGAGGCCGCAAAAGAAGTTGAAGCGCATCAATTTATCAGTAAATTACCCGGGGGATATGATTTTAGACTGCGTGAACGCGGTGCGTCTTTATCAATGGGACAGAGGCAATTAATTTGTTTTGTAAGGGCTATGGTTTATGATCCAAAAATTTTAATTTTAGATGAGGCCACATCTAGTGTGGATTCTGAAACCGAAGAGCTTGTTTCAAAAGCATGTGAACGAATGATGAAAGGCCGAACAGCAATTGTAATTGCGCACAGGCTCTCAACCATCCGGGGAGCAGACAGAATTCTTGTAATGCATAAAGGCAAAATTAGAGAAACAGGCTCTCATCAGGAACTCATAGGAAAAGATGACGGAATTTATCGGAAATTATATGAGTTACAATACAAAGAGCAGGATGTTGGTGCCACACCAATAGCCTGATATGTTAACAATAACTAAAAGGAGGATGAAATGACTGACTTAAAAGCGAAAGAACAGGAAATTAAAGATACGCTTCTGAGAGAAAAGGAAGAGTTGAAAAAAACGTACAATGAAATAGTTGATATGCTCAAAAAAGAAGGAGACAAACTCCAGGGTGATATACAGCAAGAATATGAAAACGCCCGCAAGTACGTTAAGCAACATCCCGAAACAGGCATCGGAATAGCACTTGCAGGCGGGCTGTTGATAGGATTCGCAATCGCAAAAATACTGAGCAGATAATTTACTAATGAGCACTATACAAACTGATAAATTAAAAAACCTCTTTGAGCGCCTCGATGCGCTCAGGAGGTATCTTTGACTACGATAAAAGAAAAGTACGAATTATTGAACTTCAGGAGATAACCCAGAATCCTGAATTCTGGAATAACCCCGCCGAAGCGCAGAAAGTGATGCGCCAAATTGATTTTGAAAAGGAAATTACCGGAAAATGGGATGAACTGGATGAGTTGCGGGAAAGTATCCAGGTATATAAGCAGTTTCTTGAAGAAGGGGAAGCCGTTGAAGATGAACTTCAAAAAGAAGCAGAACTTTTTACCGGAAAGCTGAAAGACCTTGAACTTCAAAATATGCTAAGCGATCCCGATGACGTCAGGGATGCAATCATAACGTTTAACCCTGGAGCCGGTGGAACCGAAAGCCAGGATTGGGGAGTTATGCTCTTTCGGATGTATACCAGATGGGCCGAAAAACGCGGTTTTAAACTTTCTGTGATTGAATACCAGGACGGCGAAGTTGCCGGCCTTAAAAGTGCTACAATAGAGGTAACCGGCAACAATGCCTATGGTTATCTCAAATCTGAGAGCGGTGTACACCGCCTGGTTCGAATCTCTCCATTCGACAGTAATTCACGCCGGCACACATCGTTTTGCTCTGTATTTGTTTCACCGATTATTGATGATACCATTGAAATTAATTTGAATGATTCGGATATCGAACTGCAACGGTTCCACGCAAGCGGCGCAGGCGGACAGAATGTGAACAAAGTTGAAACAGGTGTGAGATTAATCTGGGCCGGTACGTTAAGCGATGGCACGGACGCACGGGTTGTTGCAGAATGCCAGCAGGAGCGTTCTCAGCTGCAAAACCGGGAAAAAGCATTGGTGATGCTCAAATCTAAAGTTTATGAGCTTGAGAAAAACATCAGGGAACGTGAAAAAATGAAACTTGAGAACAGTAAAAGCAGCAATGAATGGGGTTCCCAGATACGTTCTTACGTTTTTCACCCCTACAATATGGTGAAAGATCACCGTACAGACCATGAAACGGCTGACGTTCAGGGTGTAATGGATGGTAATCTGGATGATTTTATGAAAGCATTTTTGATGATGAATTCTGCAGCGCTATCATCATGATAAAAGTTGGGATTACAGGGCCCATCGGTTCAGGTAAAACGACTGTTTGCAAAGTGTGGGAACGGCTCGGGGCAAAAATATTTTTTGCAGACGAAGAAGCAAAAAAGCTGATGGCAAGCGATGCGGAAATTCGAGAATCTCTGGTTAAAACATTTGGAACGGAAACCTTTCTGGATAATGGCAGCCTGAATAAGCCCCATCTTATCCGTGAAGCTTTCGAAAAAGAAAGGGTAAACGAATTAAATGCCATTGTACATCCCGCAGTAGCGGTTGCATTTGAAAAATTCTGCAGGAATTCAGAGAAAAATGGAGTTGAAGTTGCAGTGAAGGAAGCCGCTCTTTTACTCAATCACGGTCGGCCAATGAACCTTGATGTAATTGTCATTGTAGAATCAAATAGAGAAGAAAGAATTCGGCGTGTAAAAAAACGTGACGATATGGATGAACAGAAATTTGTACAGCGCGACAAAAAACAGCCAAATTTCGCTTCACTGCATCAGCTTGCAGATGAAATCATACTGAATAACGGCACTTTATCAGAACTTGAGGAGAAATCAGAAAAGTTGTTCTCTAAAATTCAGAGAATCAATCATCTAAACTGATTTTCATACCCTCATTGATATCATATCGTAATGTGTAACCTGCATTTACCTCCACCACGTATTTAGCCGGTTCTTCCGATCGGAAACTTTGATGAGAATAGGGTACAGTGTTACGATGAATTCGAACAATTTCGAATTCAGAATTGGCGAAAATAATATCCAGTGGAATCGGTGTATTGGCCATCCAAAAGCTTCTTGGTTCATTACTATCAAAAATAAACAGCATCCCTGAATTCTCAGGAAGGTGGTGAACATCCATCAGGCCTTCGCTTCTTGTATGATCATCATCAGCAACTGCAACCTCTACCGCTGAAACGGCCTGCCCATCATGCGAGATAAAAGATACCACAGAAGTGAAATTCAATACGCGTGTGGGCAGCGGTTCTTCTGCATTTTCACGTTCAGCGCCTGTACAAGAACATATAGCGAATACCGTCAGAAATAAAAATATGCGATTCATGTGTTGAACTTCGTTTTGTTTTCTATATAAGCAGAATATATAAAGACTTTATGATAAGTGTCGGTAAGTCGGGTACGGCATGTGATCAAATCTCAATGGTTGTAATTTTAAGCAATTTAAGTTATTTTTCATGTCTGAAAAGTGAGCGCCGAAAGGTACTCACTTTTTTTTGTATTTAGCGCCATTAATAATTTATGATTAATAAGGATTTAGACATTGTCAAACAAAAAGCTGCGGCTATCGTAGAAGCGGCCGGCTTGTTTTTGGTAGATGTTGAAATTAAACACCAAAAAGTACCCGAACTCTGGATTCTGGTTGATTCGGAACATGGAGGAGTAGGACTGGGTACCTGTTCAAAAATAAGCAATGAACTTGGGATTGAACTTGAAGAGCTAAGTTCATTCCAGGGGCGGTTCAGATTAAATGTATCTTCACCCGGCCTGTCAAGGCCACTTAGCGACATACGACAGTATCCCAAAAATAAAGGCCGAAATGCAAAATTGAAATTTACAAAAGAAGATAATTATCACTCCATCGAAGGAGTGATTTATGATGTAACGGATACTCATATCACGGTTGAAAAACCGGATGGGAATCTGACTGAAATTCCATTCGGTTCACTTGTTGAAACCAGGATAATCCCCAAAATATAGCTGAACAATATTTAATAGAAATTTCTGATGCAAAACGATATTTCAAGACTCATTATTCAATCATTTGCCGAGATAGCAAAAGACAAAGGAATAGACAAAGCTTTGCTATTAACCATTCTTGAGGATGTTTTCCGAACAATGATCCGCAAGAAATATGAATCTGACGAAGCTTTTGAAGTGATTCTGAATGCTGACAGGGGTGAAATACAAATTTTACATATTCGTGAAGTGGTTCCGGCTGATGAATTAACTGACCCGGTACAGGAAATATCACTTGAAGATGCTCAAACGCATGATCCGGATCTTGAACTTTATGATGAGTATGCACAGGAAATTTCTATCACAGATTTCGGGCGGCGTGCAGTAACCATGGCTCGCCAGCAACTTGCACAGCGAATCAGGGAAATTGAAAAAGATAATATTTTTGAAGATTACACCGATCGTATTGGTGAGATTGTACTGGGTGACGTTTACCAGGTGCGCAGCAATAAAGACATCCTGGTGAACCACAATGGGGTGGAACTGCTGTTGCCGAAAAACGAGCAGATTTACAAAGACAGGTATCGAAAAGGCGATACCATTCGTGCAGTTGTAGTTGAAGTAAAACGACATGGCGGCAACCCTACCGTAATCATTTCTAGAACATCATCCCTTTTTCTGGAGCGATTGTTTGAAAACGAAATTCCTGAGGTATTTGACGGAATTATTGAACTCAAAAGGATTTCCCGTGAGCCGGGTGACCGTTCCAAAGTGGCTGTTGTTTCCCACGATGAGCGGGTTGACCCTGTTGGGGCTTGTGTTGGGATGAAAGGTATCAGGATACACGCTGTTGTGCGGGAACTTCAGAATGAAAATATTGATGTGATCAATTATAGCGATGACAAAGTGGAATTCATTAAACGCGCACTGCAACCGGCAAAAGTTTTAAAAGTTGAGTTGAATGAAGACGGGAGCAGGGCGAGTGTTTTGGTGCCTGCCGATGAGGTGTCGAAGGCTATCGGTAAAGGTGGTGTGAATATTCGGCTGGCTTCCAGGCTGGTAGGTTGTGAAATCGACGTATTCAGGGAAGTTGAAGAAGAAGATGATATCGAAATTTCTGAATTTGAAGTGGATTTTGGTGCAAATACAATCGCAGAGCTGAAAGAAATTGGTTGTGACAGCGCACGTGCTGTTCTTGACCTTGATGAGGATGAGATCGTCAGAAGAACTGAGGGTCGTATCTCACGTGAAGAAGCCGAAAGAATTATTGATATCATCGCATATGAATTTGAGGACGAAGAAGATTGATTGTACCTTTAGATCATCTTTCTGATTAATTTTTGATAAAATCGACGCAATACACCATTTATGACCAATCCAAGACCAAAAAAGCTTTTCAAAGTTGCATCAGAATTTAATGTTGCAACCCAGTCTATTGTAGATACATTGGGTGAACATGGATTTGATGTAGCCAACAGGCCCAATTCTAGCATCACACAGGAAATGTATGATGTACTGGATGGTGTGTATGGTGCTGATAAGGAAAAAAGCAGGGAGCACGAGAAAAAGAGAGAAGAATACGAAAGCCGCAGGAGCCAGATTATCTCAAACAAGAATGAGTCGGTTACCATAGACAGCTTTCTTGAACCCATCGACGAATTGCCTCTTGAACCCGAGGACGAATTAATTCCGGAAGCTATACTTGAGCCGATTGAAGAAGAGCCGGAAGAAATAATACCTGAAACACAGGAAGAGCCTGCGGCCATACAGGAAAAGGAACCCAAAGCTGTTACTGAAACAGAAGGTGTTGAAGGTACAGAAATGCCTGCTGAAGAAAGGCCGGATGAAAAGGAACTCGTTGATGATGATGAGTCAGCTGACGAAGAAGAGTACGATGACGAAGATGAGTACGATGATGAAGATCTGGATGAAGATGAAGATGAAGATGAAGATGAAGATCTGGATGAAGATGAAGATGTAGTAGAAGATGAAGATGATGAAGATGATATTGAACCATCAGAAGAAGACAAAGCACCTGGGGTAAAAGAAGAAGACGAAGAAATTGTTCGGGGGAAAGCTGATAAACTGATCGGAACAAAGATTCTTGGCAAAGTGGAATTTTCCCGCGATACCGTTAAAAAGAAAAAAACAAGAAAACGCAGAAAAGACAGAACCGAAACTGAAGAAGCACCGGCTCCTAAAGAGAAACTAAAAACCAAAAAGGCTGAAGAAGTACCGGCAAAGAAAACCAAAAAGAAGAAAGCTAAACGTACTACTAAAGTAGTCGAAGAGGACGTTGATAAAAAAATGCGGGAAACCCTGCAACGTCTGCAAACAGGAGGTACCGTTGGAAGTAAACGGCAGAAACGGCGGAGGCAGAGAAAAGAAGAGCGTGAGGAAGAACGGGCTATTCAGGAAGAAATGGATCAGTTTGAAAACCAGATCATTGAGGTTACTGAATTTATCACAGTAAGCGACCTTGCAGATCTCCTTGATGTGAAGCCAACAGATATTATTACAACCTGTATGAGCCTGGGTATGATGGTTTCCATAAACCAGCGGCTGGATGCTTCCACTATAGAATTGGTGGCAGCTGAATATGACTTCGATGTTGATTTTGTAGATGCCGATGAAATGATCGAGGAAGAACTTGATATCGATCCCGATAATCCTGAAGATCTTGAACCGCGCTCGCCCATAATTACTGTAATGGGCCATGTTGACCATGGTAAAACTTCATTGCTTGACTACATCAGGAAAACGAAAGTTGCGGCAGGTGAGGCCGGAGGCATAACCCAGCATGTGGGAGCTTATGAGGTCATTACCGATACGGATAAAAAAATTACATTCCTCGACACACCTGGCCACGAAGCATTTACCGCAATGAGAAGCCGGGGTGCACAGGCTACTGATATTGTAATTCTGGTAGTGGCAGCCGATGATGCCGTAATGCCTCAAACCATTGAAGCGATAAATCATGCCAAAGCGGCCGCTGTATCTATCGTTGTTGCCATAAACAAAATGGATAAAGAAGGTGCCAACCCTGCTAAAATTAAACAGCAGTTGTCGGAATATGGCGTAATTGTTGAAGAATATGGAGGAACCAACCAGGTAGCTGAAGTATCTGCCCATACGGGTCAGGGAATCGATGAGCTTCTTGAAAAAGTATTGATTGAAGCAGAATTGATGGAATTGAAGGCCAACCCAGACCGGCTTGCCCAGGGAATCGTACTTGAGTCTCGGGTAGATAAAGGAAAGGGAACGGTTGCCAATGTACTAGTTCAAAACGGAACGTTGAAGATTGGGGATCCATTTGTTGCAGGTTCGGTTTTCGGACGCGTAAGAGCCATGGAAAATGAACTTGGTAAACGTCTCAAATTTGCCGGGCCATCCGTCCCTGTACAGCTTACCGGATTTACCGATTCACCACAGGCTGGTGACAAACTTATCGTTGCCCATGATGAAAAAACCGCAAAAGATATTGCAAATCAAAGGCATCAAATCCGGCGGGAACAAACCCTCAGAAAAGTAAAACATCTTACACTTGATGACCTTTCCCGAAGGATGGCACTCGGCGAAGTTTCTGAACTTAACATTATTATTAAGGCTGATGTTGATGGTTCCATCGAAGCACTTTCCGGTGCATTGCAAAAACTGAGTACGGAAGAAGTAAGCGTTAATATCATCCATACAGGTTCAGGAGCAATTACCGAGTCAGATGTTCTGCTCGCATCAGCATCCAGTGCCATTATCATTGGTTTTCAGGTGAGGCCTACAACAAATGCCCGAAAACTTGCTGAAAATGAGAGCATCGATGTTCGTCTATTCAGTGTTATCTATGATGCCGTGGACGAAGTACATGATGCCCTTGAAGGGTTGCTGAGACCCGAAATGAAAGAAGAGATGAAGGGACTGGTAACCGTCAGAGAAGTATTCAGAATTACAAAAGTGGGCACTATTGCCGGCTGTTACGTAACTGAAGGCAAGATAAACAGGAATAACCCGATCCGAATTATCCGTGATGGTGTAGTAATATATGAAGGAGCAATTGATTCGCTGAAACGTTTTAAAGATGATGTGAAAGAAGTACAATCCGGTTATGAATGCGGAATCAGTATTGTAAATTTCAATGACATTAAAGTGGGCGACGAATTCGAGAGTTACGATGTTGTAGAACAAAAACGTAAACTTGAAGACGCAAAATAAATCACCATTGATTGTTCTGTTTTAAGACGGAAGGAGATAAGTCGCCGATTTAATTTGTAAGATTACCAACGTATATGAGCATCCGAAATGAAAAGCTGGCATCCGTAATTAAAAAAGATATTGGAGAGATTCTGCAAAGAAACTACCAGCCTTCCGGAACCTTTATAACAGTTACAAATGTACGGATGACTGATGACCTTTCAATTGCCAAAATTTATTTGAGTGTATTCGCACCTGGCCGCGAAGAGGAACCTATTTACCGGCATATTGATGATCATCAAACTGAGATAAGATATCAGCTCGCTTCAAAAATAAAAAATCAAGTCAGGCGAATTCCCGAACTGCTGTTTTTCCAGGATGATACATCTGAGTATGTTAATCGAATAGAACAAATCTTTTCTAAAGTTAAATCTGAATCACCGGAAGAAGGCGAGGATTCGAAACCCGGAAATAAACATGATTGAAAGCGTTGTTTAATACAATGGCTGCGATTCAACCAAACTTTTCAGATTTACCGGTGATTACCCGTGAAAGTGGCTGGCCCGCTGATTCAGGGATTTTTAATACCGGTGCTATTCTGCTTCTCGATAAACCACTTGAATGGACCAGTTTCGATGTGGTGAAATATGTGCGTAGCCGGTTGCAGGTGAAGAAAACCGGACATGCCGGTACACTTGATCCGCTCGCTACCGGATTGTTAATTCTATGTTCAGGTAAAGCCACAAAAGTTATTTCTCAGATACAGGATTTGCCCAAAACTTATGAAGCAGTGATCCGCTTTGGGGCATCCACACCCAGTTATGATGCAGCAACAGAGCCCGATGTAACAGCAGAATGGGGGCATATTTCTGAAACAGAAATCAAAAAGGTACTGAAAGAGAGATTTACCGGTATCATCGAACAAAAACCCCCTATGTATTCAGCCAAAAAAATTAAAGGGAAAAGGTTGTACCAGTATGCCCGGAAGGGCCTGGAAATTGAGGTAAATACAAGGCCGGTTACCATATACCAGATTGATATTACAGAAATCAATTTACCGGAAATAAGGATCATTGTACGGTGTGGTAAAGGTACATATATCAGATCGCTGGCACATGATTTGGGTATTGCGCTTAATAGCCGTGCTTATCTCACACAGCTCAGACGAACTGAAACCGGACACTTTAATGTTAATATGGCATTAGAACCCGCTTTATTTGATGATTTAAGAATAAAATGAAAAGTATGAGTGAGGCGATATTTTTAGACAGGGTAGAAAGAGTGGCTGATTCAGTGCTCACGGTTGGGACGTTTGACGGAGTGCATGCCGGTCACAGGGTATTGATAAACAAAGTTGTTGAAGTTGCGAAAAAAAACAATGCAAGGAGTGTAATTGTAACTTTTGACCCCCATCCAAGAGAAATTATTAATCCAGGAGCGGCAGGGATAAAACTGCTGAGTTCACTGGACGAAAGAAGAGAGCTGCTGGCAGATATCGGGGTTGACGAAATGGTGGTAATTCCATTTGACAGGGATTTTTCATTATTATCCTCAGAAGAATTTGTCAAAAAAATAATATGGGAAAAAATTGGTGTCTCACATTTTATTATTGGTTATGATCACCATTTTGGAAAAAACAGAGAGGGAACCATCGATACCGTAAAACGGCTGGGAAAAGAACTGGGATTTAAATGTTCTGTAGTATCGAAGCAGGAAGTGGGAGACAGAACCGTAAGCAGTACAGCCGTACGCAGAGCCATCCAGGCTGACGGTGACATGGATCTGGCTGCCCGTTTTCTGGAGCGCTATTATATATTAAATGGTAAAGTTATTCACGGTGATAAAAGGGGAAAAAGCATTGGTTTTCCTACAGCCAATATTCAGCCTGATAATTCTGCTAAAGTAATTCCAAAAAACGGGGTTTATGCCGTTTGGGTAAGAGTTGATCATGCCTACCATCCCGGAATGATGAATATTGGAAACAGGCCTACATTCGAAGGAAGTGAACCGGCAATGGAAGTCCATATATTGGATTTCGACATGGATATATATGGCAAAGGCATACATCTGCAATTTGTGAAAAGGCTGCGTGATGAAAGAACATTTACCGGAGCAGAAGAATTGATCGGGCAGTTAAAAAAAGATGAGTTCAAAGCGCGTAATATATTAAAGAGACAATCGCCAAATATTGCAAAACTTACGAAATAAGCTTATTTTAATCTGCTATAGAGTATAAAAATTTTATAAACCAAAAAATGAGTATAACAAAAGAAAAAAAAGAAGAACTTGTTGAAAAATTCGGTGGCTCAAAAAATAATACCGGTTCGGTTGAGGCACAGATAGCTATTATAACAGCAAGAATTAATCACCTAACCGAACATTTTGGCAGTAATAAAAAGGACCACTCCTCAAGAAGGGGGCTCTTGAAGCTTGTAGGTAAAAGGCGAAGGCTTCTGAATTACCTGAAAGATAACGATATAGTGAAGTACCGGGAACTGATTAAGGACCTTGGTA
>SKKO01000277.1 GCA_007123715.1 Balneolaceae bacterium
ACACTTTTTCATGAAATGGGTCATGCCGTTCATGGACTGTTTTCAGATGTAGAGTATCCATCACAGGCAGGCACATCAGTTCCCAGGGATTTTGTGGAATTTCCGTCTACGTTTGAGGAAGACTGGGCTATTCATCCCGATGTGCTCAAAAATTATGCCATCCATTATGATACGGGTGAGCAGATTCCGCAGGAATTGCTTGATCGTGTAATTGCCGCGCGTGATTTTAACCAGGGCTTTAACACGTACGAATACCTTGCTGCTACCATGATAGACCTTGAATGGCATCTTATCGGTTCAGATGAAATTCCCGATAACGTAGAAGAATTTGAAAAGGCAGCTCTTGAAAAATATGGACTTGATTGGCATGTTGTTCCACCGCGCTATAAATCGGCCTATTTCGCCCATATTTTTTCAGGTGGTTATTCTGCGAACTATTACGCTTATATCTGGAGCGAGATTCTTGCGGCAGATGCTTTTCACTTTATGAGTGAACGGGGTGGCCTTACGCGTGATAATGGAGATCATTATCGCGAGCATATTCTTTCCCGGGGCGGTAGTTTTGACGCGATGGAACTTTTCAGGAATTTCCGTGGCGATGACCCCGATGTCAGGCATCTGCTGATTCGCAGGGGTCTTTCTTCCTATTAGATTAGAGAAATGGTAGGAAGATGCAGGTAAAGAATTTTGGAATTAGCCAGGATTTGATATAAAAGTCGTTGGTTTAATAGGTGAGGCTTCGGAGATATTCAATGCTTAACGGAATTTGTTCCAGCACCCGGCTGCTCTCATCTTCAATGAAGTAGTGTTCAATTCCAGCATCTTTTGATGCCCGAATAATTGCAGGAATATCCAGTTCGCCTGTGCCTATTACTATATTGTATTCGGGGTCGGTGAGGCCGGTTAAATTCTTTTCAATTCCATGCTGCATGTCTTTCAAATGAAGAGAGACAAATCTATTGGGGTATTTATTCAGCAATTCAACAGGATCAGCACCACCAAAGTGTGCCCAAAAAATATCCAGCTGGAATGATACGTAATCAGGGTTCGTATTCTGAATGATGTACTCAAGAAGCGTACTGTCTTCATGCGGACGCATCTCATATCCATGTAAATGATATTTAAACGTTATTCCGTGTTCGTATAATTTTTTACCTGCCTCATTAAAGACGTCAACGGCATGCCGGGCATTCTCATAGTTAAAATTCCCGACATCATGGGGAATCCATGCCGTCATGATATATGGAGCACCTAAAGCGATTGCACGTTTAACTACGGCTTCAGGTTCATCAATCAATTGCTGAAATCCTGCTCCGGTTGACGGAATTGAAATGCCTCTTTCATTACACATCCTGCGGAATTCTTCTGGTGTAATTCCGGGCGGAACACCACCTTCAATTTCTTTAATACCCATGTCATGTATCAAATCAAGAGTAGCCTCTATACCGAGATCAGGAGTAATATTCCGGAATGAATACATCTGAACACCAATTTCAGCCGTAAAAAGCGGATCACCTGTCTGCTGTGCAGTAACTAACCCGGCCGTGGAAAAAGTTAAACTTCCGCTGAATACTAATAAGAGTAGAAGAAATTTCATGACAGTAGGTTTCAAAAAGGGTTATTTACTATTTATACCACATAGTAATAGAATAAGAAAATTTGGATAAAACTATCCAATTATTTCAAATTAAGAGTATGAATCCTGCAGGTAATGAACCAGAAACTATTGAAACAGTTTAAGCGAAAAAGAAGAACAGGATTCCTGCAATCACGATAAAGTTGATAATGCTGATCGGAAGAAGTCTTGACCACCCCAGTTTCATGACCTGGTTGAATTTAAATCTGGGGATAGTCCATCTAACCCAAATGAAGAGGAATACAAAGAAAACAGTTTTGGCCGTAAATACTGTAACATCAAGAATACCTTTGGCCAATGGCGATAATTCGGGCAGCCAGTAACCGGCAAAAGGGAGGTGATAGCTTCCAAAGAAAAATGTTACCATCAGCATGGAATTGATCACGACGTGCATATATTCGGCAAGAAAAAACATTCCGAACTTCATAGAGCTGTATTCGGTATGGAAACCCCCAACAAGTTCCTGCTCGGCTTCTACAAGGTCGAAGGGTGTGCGGTTGCTTTCAGCAAACGCAGCGATAATAAAAATGAGGGCACCAACGGGGTTTAAGAATACAAACCACCAGGTTTCCTGGGCTACCGCAATGTCTACTACGCTTAAAGATCCAACAAATATTACCACGGATGCTACCGCCATTCCCAATGGAAGTTCATAACTGATCATCTGTGCGGCAGCGCGAAGCCCTCCAAGCAGTGAATATTTACTGTTTGATGACCAACCTGCCAATGTTACTCCATAAACACCTAATGAAGCAACAGCCAGCAGGTAAAGAACACCTGCATTGATGTCTGTTACATAAAGTCCGTCACCAAAAGGAATAACGGCCACGGTCATTAATGCCGTAATCACAGGGATAAGTGGTGCAGCTGTGTGCAGAAAGCGATTACCTTCGGTCGGAGTTACATCTTCTTTCAATAGCAGCTTTACCACATCAGCAATCGGCTGAAGCAGACCGAATGGGCCAACCCTGTTGGGGCCAACGCGGTTTTGGATAAATGCTGCAATTCTACGTTCGGCATATACGGATATAGCTGCAGAGTTTAACAGCATAAATAGTGCGATTCCAAGAATGATGTATGATGTAATGGTTACTTCTGCCATCCCCTAAATAAATTGGTTATTTATGAAAAAATCAGTTTTGTTTATTTTCATTCTGTATTCAGCCAATAGTGGCTTGTTCAGCTAGTCAATATGCTCCGGTTTAAGAACCTGAATTCAAACCAGGTTAGCAGTCTTTCACCTGGGTAAATTATGCGTTAGTTTTTTCTTTGGAATCGTTTATTAACAGGATCCCTGCCTGCTCATCCATTAACTGGTAACTCACACCTTTAAAAGGATTATGTGTCGATGAAATTTCGTCCATAATTTCTCTTCCATCACTTAATACAAGATCGAGGCCCTTAGAACCGGCTGCTTCCGATATAAACCTCCATACAGGAAGACAATCAATTTTGTTATCCTCTGTCACCCAGTTGTCAAAATTAGTGCCGTATCGGTCCAGGCGCCCTTCAGACATCTCCATGTCGAGCCTTCGATTGGTATATTTGGTCTCTTTGGCGCGGAAAGTTCGCTGTATCCGGCCATCAACATTCACATAACTTGCCGCATGTTCTGCGGCAGTGGTAACCGGAATTACCAGGTCGGCACGCTTTGTGGTTTCGGAATGATTCGTAGCCAACGTGATTAAAAACTTTCCATCGAGGTCTTTATGAGTTAAAACATTCCTGTCTAACAGATGATCACTTAACAAAATTACAAGTGAAGCTTTCACAACTTCCTTTTTAAGGGCTTTTTGATCAAGTTCTGTGAATCCCAGTAACCTGCAGCCAACAGTATTTGGTGCCTGGTCATCTGTGATTAAGAATCCGTCACCAGCTCCTTCTTTTAAATGAGGTACAAAAACGGGTTGATTCAAGCCCATCAGGTTAGAAAATTTTGCCAATGAATAATTCTCTTCAACAGAGGCATGCGGACTTCCTATAACCAGTATGTTTTTGTTCTCGGTGTTGTCAATTTGTTCGATAAACGTGGCTACTGCATTATTCCATGAAGATAGAATTTGCTCACCATCGAGTTTTTGGAGGGGCCGTGATATGCGGTTTTCATTAAAAATTTTGTATGCTTCACGCCCGGCATCCGGCATCCAGTGGTCATTTACATCCATGTTAAATCTCGGAGTAATTCGAAGAACGATATTGTCACGGGTCCATAGATCAATATTGCAACCTTTGCCATTGGTAATATCAATACCAGGTGTTTGGTTCATCTCCCAAACCCGTGCCTTAAATCGGAAGTCGGCTGAGGTAAGTGCACCCACAGGACAGATATCAACCGTATTCAGCGAATAGGGGTCATTAAATTCGGTACCCGGTGCTGTAGTTGGATAATTTTTATCTCCTCTGCGTGTAATGGTAAGCTGGTGTGTTTTGCTGATTTCCTGTGTAAAACGGGTACAACGTGTACAGTTAATACATCGCTCAGCGTCCAAAACTACACGCGGGCCTAATTGAATCCGTTTTGGTTTGTGTACCTTTTTAACTTCAAAACGGCTTCCTTCAGGGCCATATTTGTATGTCTGAATTTGAAGCGGGCATTCACCGGCCTGGTCACAAATAGGGCAATCCAGCGGATGATTTATGAGAATGAGTTCCAGGTTATCTTTTTGGGCACGGCGTACGAGTTCATCCGTTTCCTGGGTGTGAACTACCATACCGTCGGCAATATCAATGTTGCAGGCTGTCTGAAGTTTTGGGAACCATCGGATTACTTTATTACCCTTATCATCGAGTTCATGCTTTCCTGATTCGCGGTCAACAATATACTGACCTACTTTAACCATACATTGCCTGCAATTGGCAGGAATAGACATAGACGGGTGATAACAGAAAAAAGGTACTTCCTTTCCAAGATCCTGGATAAATTGAAGGAGCTTATGCTGACCTTCGTATTTATAAGATTTACCGTCTATAATTACTTCTGGCATCGTTAGGATTTATGTTTTATGAATTATTAGTGACGATTTTTGGATCCAATTGATTCATACATTTTATCAAATAAAAGCGTGGACTGATTTTTTGCACCGTTCTTCGAACTCATCACGGAAACGATTTATGGTGAATCGAACCGGCCATGCTGCTGCATCGGCCAGGGCACAGATTGTACGGCCTTCCATTTGTGTGGTGAGGTCGAGAAGCAGGTCAAGGTCTTTTACTTCACCATCCCCATTTTTTATTTTCAGCAATATCTTTTCAAGCCAACCGGTACCTTCACGGCAGGGAGTACACTGCCCGCATGATTCGTGATGGTAGAAATGTGCAATACGCCAGAGTACGTCAACAATGTCGGTATCCTCATCCATCACAACCATGCCGGCGGTTCCCAGCATGGAGCCAACCGTTCTCAGTGAATCACTGTCCATTGTGATGCCGTCAAGCTGATCGGCACGCAGAATCGGTGTAGATGAACCGCCGGGAATGACCGCTTTTAATTTTTTCCCGTTTCTCATACCACCTGCAACATCATGTATGAGATCAAGTATGGGTACACCGGATGGAAGTTCATAAACACCTGGCTTATTGACATGGCCGGAAATGCCATATAAAATCGGGCCGGGATGGCTTGCCGCACCAATGCCTTTGAACCACGCTGCACCACGGTTGATGACTGCAGGTACGTGGGCAAGAGTTTCAATATTATTGATAGTGGTAGGTCTGCCCCAAAGACCTTTCTGAGCAGGAAAGGGGGGCTTTACTCTTGGATAACCGCGTTTGCCTTCAAGCGATTCGAGCATGGACGTTTCTTCTCCGCAAATATAGGCGCCTGCACCGGAATGAACGTAAAAATCAACACTGTATCCGGATCCCTGAATATTCTTACCGATGTATCCCTTATCGTATGCATCGGATATAGCTTTTTCCATCATCTGGATATATATGCGGTATTCGCCTCTTATGTACACATAAATGGTCGTGATTTCCATCGCATAGGCGGCAATCAGGGCTCCCTCGATAAACACATGAGGATTGTACTCAAAAATTTTCCGGTCTTTGAAAGTCCCGGGTTCTGACTCATCGCCGTTACAGGCAAGATATCTTGGGTTGCCATCAGCAGGTGGCATAAAAGACCATTTCAATCCGGCATTAAACCCGGCGCCGCCCCGGCCACGGATATTGGCCTCTTTTACTTCATTTATAACACTTTTTGGGTCTGCCCATTTTTCTTTATCTTTCAGAACCGATGTGAGAGCTTTATATCCACCATTTTTGATGTAGACATCAATGTTGTGCAGATCTTTGATGTCAGGAATCAGAACGGGCTCATAATTTTTCCAGTCTGCTGTACTCATAGTGTTTAAATATTCTCGCGCTGTGGCATTCCGATTTTCTCATACTCTGGTTTTTCACCCTTCTTGAGTGACTCAACGAGCATATCGATTTTCTCTTTTGTGAGATGATTTACGTATTGATCGTTGGTTACCTGGAGCATGGGTGCATATCCACAAGCTCCAAGGCACTCTGCTTCGTTGAGGGTAAACATGCCGTCTTGAGTGGTCTCACCCTTTTTTATACCTAATTTTTCTTCAAGATAATGCAATATATCATAGCCTCCGCATAACTGGCAGCTCAGGCATGTGCAGACATCAAGCACGTATTTACCCTTCTCTTCTTTGTAGTACTGAGTATAAAACTCGGCTACGCCATGTACATGAGAATGGGGAAGGCCAAGGGTTTCAGCGACCAGATTTTGAACTTCGGGATTCACATGGCCAAAGCGGTTTTGTGCGACCCAAAGTACGGGCAGTGTTGCCGGCATTACTTCAGGATAGCGGGACTTGATTTCTTCAATTTGTTCGAGGTCTTCCTTCGTAAATTCGTATGCCATAATCTTATTTATCTGCTTCTCCAAGTACGGGATCAATTCCGCCGATAATTACAACTGTGTCTGCCACCATTTCTCCATCAAGCATATTTTCAAGAACCTGAAGGTTTGTGAAAGAAGGGGCGTTAATTTTTAATCTCCAGGGATGGCCGGTTCCATCACTTTGTATGTAATAGCCAAGCTCTCCTTTCGGAGATTCTATGGCATGATAGCATTCAGCTCCATCGGGAGGGCAAATACCTGTATCGGTCATCATAAAATCATGAATCATACCCTCCATTGAATAGTAAACTTCATCTTTTGAAGGATAGGCCAGCTTGGCATTATCTGTTCTTATGTGCCCTTTGGGTAATTTTTCGAGACACTGTTTGATGATCCGGATACTTTCACTCATCTCTTCCATTCGTACATAATAACGTGCGAGATTGTCGCCCTCAAGACGTGTAGGTATATCGAACTCGACCTCATTGTATCGGGCATAGGGGAAAAGCTTTCGTATGTCGAGGGCAAATCCGCAAGCCCTGAGAACAGGCCCGGTTGCCCCTATAGCCAGGGCATTCCCGGTTTCCAAAACACCAACGGCTTCGTTTCTGTCAATAAAGATACGATTTCTGTCGAGCAGTTTATGATAATCACGGAGCTCGTTTGGGAAGGTATTTACAAATTCTTTGATGCTTGCAGTAGCTTCATCCGTAAGATCGTTGGCAACACCGCCGATTCGCGCATGAGAGATGGTAAAGCGGTGGCCTCCGATTCGGTCCATGACATCATATATTTTCTCCCGTTCTTTAAATGTCCAGATAAAGAACGAGATGGCACCGGCATCCATTACCATCGTGCCAAGCCATAATAAATGTGAAGAGATCCTTGCGAGTTCACAACCAATCATACGGATATAGTGGGCGCGTTCCGGTACTTCAACGCTTGCAATTTTCTCTACAGCCGTGCATAAAGCTACGTTATTGCTGTATGGAGAAAGATAGTCCATGCGATCAGTGTAGGGCATGAACTCCTGGTATGTTTTATTTTCTGCAATCTTTTCAACACCCCTGTGCAGGTAGCCGATATCAAGTTTGTTTTTTTCAATAGTTTCACCGTCTAACTGTAAAACAAGCCGTAATACACCGTGTGTAGCCGGGTGCTGGGGCCCCATGTTCAGGATCATCTTTGTGGTTAACGGATCACCATCATCAAGCTCTTCTATTGTTGTATGCTTGTCTTCCAGGCTTTGGTATAGCTTTTTTTGATGTTCCTTGAAAAAAGTTGAATGAACTTTACTTTGAATATCAGTTAATTTCATAACAAAATGCTACTAATCGGTGTTGGGTGTGGTGCCTGGTAACTCAATTGAACCCGGAATGCCAAGCAGAGGAAATTCTTTTCGAAGCGGGAAATATTCAAAATCCTCAGGTAAAAAAATTCTTCTGAGATCGGGATGATTATTAAATCGTACCCCAAACATATCATAGACTTCCCGCTCGTTCCAGCTGGCAGCCGGCCATATTTCAGTAACGGAATCTAATTCGGGGTTTTCTTCTTCACACCGTACTTTCAAAAATATTCGGGTTCTGTCTCTCAAAGACAACAGGTTATAAACTACTTCAAATCGTTCATCAGAGGTATATCTGTCGATGCCGAAAATGTCACTCAGATAAACGTAATGAAGTTCATTTTTTAAATGGGTACAAATCTCCTTTAAAGAACCGGTCTCAATCCGGATAAATGTATCGCCAGATGACTGATACACCTCAATGATTTTGTCTGTAAAGTTTTCAGTAAGGCTGTCTACAGTTCTTTGTAGTGGTTCCGTAAGTTTAAGGCTCATGGCATCAGGTATCGAGCAGAACGGAGTGTTCAGTTTTAATTTTATCTTGAATTTTCATAAGTGCGTGGATAACGGCATCAGGGCGTGGCGGACAGCCGGAAATATATGCATCAACGGGGAGGAAATTATCAACTCCCTGCACTACCCCGTAACATCTGTGCATTCCCCCGGTAGATGCGCATGCTCCCATGGCGATACACCATTTCGGGTCGGGCATTTGGTCCCATATCCTTCGTATTGCATGCGACATTTTGTAAGTACACCAGCCTGCAACAATCATTACATCGGCCTGGCGCGGTGAAAATCTCATTACTTCAGAGCCGAAACGTGCAACATCATACCTTGGGCCGGCAAAAGCCATCATCTCAATTGCACAGCAGGCCAGCCCCATTGGCATTGGCCATGCGGCATTGGCGCGCGCCCAGTTAACAAGCGTGTCCATTTTTGTGGTTAAATATCCTTGCCCAAGTGCGCTTTCTAAACCCATAATTATTTTGTTATAGCCTCATATTTCAATTTTTTCAAATCCCAGTCCAGTGTTCCTTTTTTAAGGGTATAAACTAGGCCAATAAACAGTACAATGATAAATACAACCATCGCTATAAACGTTCCGGTTCCATGCTCCATAAAACGTACTGCCCAGGGATAGATAAATACAACTTCAAGATCAAAAACGATGAATTCCATTGCAACAAGGTAAAAAGCTATGGAGTAGCGATCTTTAGCCTGCCCAACCGGATCCATTCCGCTTTCGTAGGGCTGAAGCTTGTTGATGTTCGGGCGGTAAGGCCCCAGCAATCTTGATAAAGACATCAACACGATTGCAAGGAATATTGCAACACCCAGTAGTACAAAAATCGGGTAATACTGTTCTATCATAAAATATTCATTTTTTTTCGGCTGTAAATTACCGCCGGGGATATGGAATGTCAATAAAAATGAGGCAGGGAATATAGCAGTTATTCATGGCAAAGTAGAACTGTTTTTTTCAAAAAGTACACATTCTTACCTGAAAATGTAACTTAACGGATATTAATTTTAGCAAGAGCCAAAGAACTAAATGAACGGATGACAATGTGGGTGCCATCAGGATAGAAAATAAGCTGTTTCAAACAGAGAGCCCGTAATAATGGATACCTTAATCCTGGCGGTTAGATTCTGAAAATTGATTTTATATATCAGGTTTCAGATCCGATGATTACAACGGCACCGGAACTGCAAGCAGTTGTTTTCATCATTCAATCTTCTTTTTCAAGGTTATGGAACTCGTTGAATTACCTGGCCGCCATATTTCTGAATACCGGATATTTAATTTTGTTCAATTCGATACTAGTTGAACAAATCTCAGAGCGAAATATCTCGCTATGCTTTTTGGATTATATTACCAGCCTCTTTACAGTTACATGAAGATTTCCGGTCATTTACCAACCAATTCTTCCTCTTCGTGAATCGGTATCGTTACTCCGGGATGGTTCATCTGGCATAACAAATCCCGGTGGCGGGGTAAATCCTTCAGTACTCCACGGGGTTTCAGGATCTGAGGTTGCATTGCTGATAAATTGCCCCACAATTGGAAGGGCTGTACGAGCTCCCTGCCCAATGCTGGATGGGCTGTTGGTGGGGAATCGAACTCTTCTGTCTTCACCGCCTACCCATGATCCCATTACAATATGTGGCATCATGGCTACAAACCAGTTATCGGCACTATTTTGGGTAGTTCCGGTTTTACCGGCAATATCCTGTTGAACATTGAATTGGTTTCTCAGGCGAACACCGGTACCGTGGTAGCCATCGCCGCCACGTATAACACCCCGCATCATGTCTACCATCATGTAAGCTGTTTCGGGGCTTATGGCTTCCTGGCTGTACTCGGGGAAATATTCAACCAATAAGTTACCTTCCTTATCCTCAATCCTTGTAATAGCAGTTGGTTTAATATGTACCCCCTGGTTTGCAAACGTGGTATAGGCGCTTACCAGTTCGAGTAATGTTACTTCAGCTGTTCCAAGAGCAATGGATGGAAAGGCCTGAGACCGGCTCATGTCAATCCCAAGATTAGATGCCATATCGCGTATCATGCGGGCTGCTGGCTGAAGGTCGGCGGCCCTGTTTGTGCCGGGTGCTCCGGCGATTTCAGGGAGCAGACGAACCGTTACGTTATTCAGGCTTCGAGCGAGCGCCTCACGCAGCGGAACCATTTCAGGCCCGGCAGGGATAGAAGGATCTTTAGGGCTCCACATTCTGCCCGATTGCTCGATAAAGCTTACAGGATATTTTGAAAATCGATGATGCGGCATGTATCCGTTATCAATGGCTACGGCATATACAAAGGGTTTAAATGTAGAACCTGCCTGCCTTCGGGCCTGGTGAACATGGTCAAATTGCTGGGCGCCGTAATCGGCTCCTCCTACCCACGCAAGGATATGGCCGTTTGTGGGATCAATAGCCGTAAAACTTGCCTGTAATTTGGTTCGGGCACGCATCAGGGAATCTACAAACGCTTCATCGGCCTCAAGATGCTCAAAAACAACGGATTCCTGATTTGTGTTTAATTTCGAAAAGGCATTTTTATAACGATTGGATTCACGGATAAAACTTCTGAGAAAGCCCGGATATTGCTGCCATAACCGGTTCATATAACTGCCGCCGGATGATGTCCATTCACGTTCAAATATTCGCTGGAAGCCTTCGAGTTGTTCACGAACCGCCCTGTCGGCATGCCGTTGAAGGCGGGAATCAATGGTTGTGTAAATTACGAGGCCATCGGCGAAAAGATCATAACCGTTTTCTTCTACCCAGCCCTGAACCTGCTGGCGTATGTATTCACCAAAATACCGGCTTTCCCGGCCAGATCTTGATGGTGGGTTGTAATCAAGTACAATTTCTTCTTCACGCAGATTCCTGAATACTTCATTGGATATAAAACCCCTGATTTCCATCTGGCCCAAAACGACATCCCTGCGCATTTGGGCTCTTTCAGGAAATAAGCGAGGGTTATATGCATAAACAGCCCTGAGCTGGCCGATAAGTATGGCTGCTTCACTTACAGTTAAATCGCTTGACGGCTTACCAAAGTGAGTTCTTGATGCCGATTCAATACCAAAAGCACTGTTACTGAATTCAACAGTGTTAAGGTACATTTCAATGATTTCGCTTTTTGTATAGTTGTTTTCAATCTGAACGGCGGTAATCATCTCGCGCAGTTTCCGGGTAACAGATACATCGAAACCGATTTTCCGGTAGAGATTTCGGGCAAGCTGCTGGCTGATTGTGGAAGCACCATGAAAACGCTGATTTACCCAATAGTAAGGCAGGCGCATCAGACTTTGCGAATCAATACCCCAGTGATTGAAAAATCGGTGGTCCTCCGTTGCAATCAGTGCATTAATGGCATTTGGAGAAATATTATCAATAGATACGTAAGTTCTGTTTTCGATAAAATATCTGTCAAGCACCACACCATCTCTGCTTCGTACTTCTGAAGCTATGGCCGTTCGTGGATTTTCAAGCTCCTGAATAGATGGCAATCCCTGGTACAGGTAATAAACATATCCGGCGAAAACAGCAGACAGCAGGAGTATCGCAGACAGGGAAAAAAGCCAGATCGTTTTCCCAAAAGAGGCATTTTCAATTTTTTTTTGATTACGCTCGCGTGTCATTTTTTTTCTGTATTCGGCATCACTAAAATACCGTTCCATGTCTACTGGTGGATCTTTTTTACTCATTTTAATTCTGTTTTAAAAGAATTTTCAAAAGGTTCGAATTGTTGTTGTCTGCCGTTCCATACAACGAGTTCGAATTGATTATTGGTATATCGTACAACTGTTTGGTGTTGGTAAAACGCTCCGCAATTTATATATGTTCCGCCTGCAAATGTTTCAATTCTTGGAACATGGTCATGCCCTGTAATGATAAAATCTACATTATGTTTGTTCAGGTATGATTCTGACCATTCGCTGAGCCTTTCAGGCCTGAGATTTTCTTCATCGCGGGTAAAATCGGAAAACTTTTTCATGATTAGGTTACCTGTTTTACCGGAAAAGAGCTTGCGATAAATCGCGACAAACGTTCGGTTTCGTAAAAAGTGATTTAAGAAGGGGTGAGGAAGTTCATATTCACTGCGCGATAACCCATCGCCATGGAAAAGTAAAATGTTATTCCTTTCAATTGTGAGTTTCAATTCTTCAGGATATACTCTGAATCCGCGTTCGGAAAAATGAGAGATTGTCCAATAATCATGATTGCCGGTGATATAATTTGCCTCAATAACAGTCCGGTTATACTCTTCGAGTTTGTCGAGCATGGCTTTGCCCAGTTCAGGAATGTAATCTGTGAACTCCATCCAGTAATCAAACAAATCGCCCAATACGTGTAATTGTATGGCATTTTGCATACAGTATTCAACAAGGCTGGTTACCGCATATTCAAGCTGATTGTTTTTTTCCCTGTTAAATGCCCCGAGGTGCACATCCGAAAAAAAGACCTGATCCATAATCGGGTTATTTTTTTCTCGTGATAATAAAGTTTACCAGTGCTTCAAAATCATCATAACCGGAGGTTACCGGCAATGCCCGAAGGCTGTTTAACGCCGATTCGGTAAACTGTTTCATTTTCTGTTCCGCAAGTTTAAGCCCTTCTTTTTCATGAACAAAAGACACAATTCTGTCGATATCTTTTCCTGTTTTTTTACGTTTTCTCATCAGGCGGCGTATAACAAGATTTTCTTTCCTGGATCCGTGTTCAAGTGCATAAATAAGCGGTAATGTTACTTTTCTTTCCTTTATATCGTTTCTTCTGGGTTTTCCAATATCGTCAATGCCATAGTCGAAAAGATCGTCTTTAATCTGGAATGCAATACCGATATTGAGCCCGATATCTTTCATTTCTGATAAAATGGTTTCATTATCGGTTGCTGCTATTGCCCCGCATTGGCAGCAGGCTGAAATTAAACTCGCCGTTTTTTCCGAAATAATCTGGAAATACCGTTGTTCGGTCATGTTAAAAAGATTGGATGTTTTTAACTGCCGAAGTTCACCTTCACTCATTTTTTTTACAGCATCTGACAATACATGGAGCAACTGATACTCCTTATGCTCCAGTGCTATAAGCAATCCTTTTGAAAGTAAAAAATCACCAAGCAGTACTCCGGCTTTGTTTCTCCAGATTTTATTGATACTGAGAAATCCCCTGCGTTTGTCTGCTTCATCAACAACATCATCATGAATGAGTGTAGCGGTATGTAGCAGTTCAATCATTGTCGCAGCAATAAAGCTTCGCTGATCTACTGTCCCGAACATTCGTGCTGTCATGAATACGAGAGTAGGACGGATCTCCTTGCCCTTTTGCCTGAGCAGGTAATTTATAATCTGATCTAATAGAAATACATCACTGCTGATCTCTTTTTTAAAAAACGATCTGAATATGGAAAGGTCGTTGCGGACAGGAGCAGTTACTTCTTTAAGGGTATCTTTTTTTGCTTTTGTTTGTGTATTGTTCAAGAGAACCTCTTGGTTCAAAGAGTAAATTTCTAATTTCGGATTTTATTTTTGATGATGAAAATACGAAATATTGCCAATTAATAATTTGCGCAATGTAAAACCGCTGATTAGTTTATTATTTTGTAATTAACAACAACCTAAAAACCACATTTCGTTTTGAAGAAGATTGCAGTATTAACGAGTGGGGGAGATTCCCCCGGTATGAATGCAGCAGTACGCGCAGTAATGCGTTCCTGTAAATATTTTGGATATCAGGCTGTGGGAGTACGGTTTGGTTATAAAGGCCTGATTGAGGGGGACTTTATTGATTTTCGTGATGCCGATGCATCCGGGATCATTCAAAGGGGCGGTACGATTTTGAAATCAGCAAGATCAGAGGAATTCAGAACATCTGCAGGAAGGAAAAAAGCGGCAGGGCATATCAAGGATAAGGGCATTGAAGCTTTAATTACGATAGGGGGGGATGGTACTTTTAGGGGGGCTACCATTTTGGGGCAGGAACACGGGATTAACGTAATAGGAATACCCGGCACAATTGACAATGACCTTATAGGCAGCGATGAAACGATAGGTTACGATACTGCGCTCAATACTGCGATGGAAGCCATTGATAAAATCCGTGATACTGCAGATGCCCATGAACGGTTGTTCCTTATAGAAGTTATGGGGCGTGATGCGGGATTTATTGCGCTGGAAACTGGCATAGCCAGTGGGGCGGAATTGATTATTTTGCCTGAAAAAAGGACGGATATGAATGAAATAAGGCAATCGCTCAAAGAAATTTTAAAAGTACAAAGGCGAAGCACCCTAGTCATCATTGCCGAAGGAGATGAATCAGGAGGAGCATTGAAAATTTCTGAAAAGCTTGAAGCTGATTTTAAGGATTACGAAATGAGAGTTTGTATTTTGGGGCACATTCAGCGTGGCGGCAGTCCAACAGCACACGATCGTGTGCTGGCAAGCCGATTGGGTTACGAAGCTGTGAAGGCTGTTAACGATGGATTAAGCGAAGTGATGGTGGGTGTTATTAATCATAAATTGAAGATTACACCCCTGCACGAAACATTTGGTGTTAAGAAAGAGATCAACTATGATCTTGTGGAACTGTATAAAGTTTTGAGGTAAATAAAATGATTACGATTGATCGAAAAAGTGCATCCGGATTCCTTACTGATGATGAGTTTTCGGAAGCATTGAATAAGGCAGAAGATGCTTTTGAACAGGTGGTAAAAGGCACGGGTAAAGGGAATGAATGGCTTGGATGGCGGCGCATACTTGCTTCCCCGAATGATGCTGAACTGGATGAAATAGGAAATTATGCTGCCAGGATCCGTTCTGAGGCAGATATTTTTATTGTTTGTGGAATCGGGGGATCTTATACCGGCGCTATGGCGATAATCAAAGCACTGAATCCGGTGTTTAAGCCAAATGGGCCTGAGATTATATATGCCGGGCATCATATGAGTGGCAAATACCTGCAAGAACTTATTGACTATCTGAATGAGCCCAAGGCAGATGGAACCCAAAAAAGTGTTTACCTGAATGTAATTTCCAAATCGGGAACTACTCTCGAAACAGCCCTCGCCTTCAGAACACTGCGAAACTGGATGCATCGTTTTTATGATGATGCAAAATTACGAATATCAGCTACAACAGGTCAGCAGGGTGGGGTACTCAATAAAATTATTGATGCAGAGGGTTATAAAAAATATGTAATACCAGATGATGTTGGCGGCCGGTTCTCGGTATTGACTCCCGTCGGACTTTTGCCGATTGCTGTTGCGGGAATTGATATCCAGACACTTTTTTACGGTGCAGTGGCCGAGTTTAACAGGTCAGAAAAAGAGAGGGATGATATTCTTAAATATGCGGCCACCCGCTACGCTTTATTGGAAAAAGGTTTTGCAGTTGATGTGATCGGGTCATTTGAGCCCGAATTACTTGGTTTTATCGCATGGATACAGCAACTGATTGGTGAAAGTGAAGGTAAAGAAGGCAAGGGATTGTATCCTGCGATGGCCGGTTACTCAACGGATCTGCACAGTGTTGGGCAATTGATACAGGAAGGGCAGCGTAATGTGATTGAAACGCTTATTGTAGTAGAAGAGCCTTTTTCAGATGCGATGGTTGCCGGTGGAGATAAATCTGACACAGATCAGCTCAATTACCTTGCCGGTAAATTATTTCATGAGATCAACCGAAGTGCACTGAATGGAACGGTAGAAGCCCATACTGATGGTGGGGTTCCGGTTATCAAAATCAATATCCAAAAACTGAATACCCAGCAGCTTGGCCGCCTCATCTATTTTTTTGAAATGTTTACTGCCGTCTATGTTTATATTCTGGGTGTAAATCCCTTCAATCAACCCGGGGTTGAGGACTATAAAAAAGCAATGTACCGGCTCCTTGGCAAGAACTGACTATTTGATGGCTGAAAAA
>SKKO01000129.1 GCA_007123715.1 Balneolaceae bacterium
AACCCGAGATCCTGGTTCCAGAACCCGTTTTCGTTATTGAATTCGTACCGGTTCGTATATAAAGCATCGATGTGTGAACCGGCAACAACGATTTTTGGAGCAGCGCCGATTATGAATTCAGAGAGCTTGGGAGCCAGTCCATTTAGATAGGTAAATGATTCCGCGAATCCGAAAGATAATTCGTGAAAAACTTCATAACGTTGTCTGAGTGACTGATCTAACAGAATATTTCCATTTAATTCATTAGGTATTGAAGTAAAATTCCCCCGTCCGATTTCATAACGGCTTGCCATACGTGTTCTCATTGCAAGAGCATAACTGCGTTCCGGCCGAACCCATTTCAATCCAAGCCAGGTAAAATCGGTTAATATAGAAAATTCACCTTTTATCCTTGTATCATTGAAACTGCGTTCGAGTAACTGGTTTCTGCTTCCATCATCGAGGGTGATTATACCTCTTGCAGGGTCATAATGATGAATTACATCCCGGTACCGATTAAATCGATCATGATTACCGTTAACCGGCAGCAGAGAATCAAAATAGTACCCACCTTGAAGCAAGGTAATTTGCAGTTTGTAGTTTTTTTCCTGTATAAAGAGATTTGCAGGGTTTACAAATAATGCTTCATAGCCGGTGAGATAGGCTGTGCCACCGCCGCCCAAACCCATATTTACTGCATTTAAGGAAATTTGTGCAGCCAGGGGATGTATGGATACAAAAAAAAATAAAGTGAGAAGCAGAAACTTTTTATGGTATTTAACTATTCTGATCAACTTGTCAAGTTTAAATTACACTGAGGCCGGCTGCACGCAACATAAGGGTCTTTTGTCCTCTCTTCTTAAAAAATACAACAACACGTGTATCTTTTCCGGTTCCGTTTCTCTGAACAATTTTCCCGGTGCCAAATGTGGCATGCTGTACAACTGTTCCCACGGTAAATGGATCTTCATCATATTCATATTCGAAAGTACTGTTTAATGAACCCGGCTTTTTAGTACGGATCGGGCTCTGCCAGTCGTATTCTATGTTTGTATCGTTTCCTGAATGGGTTTCATTGCCGTTCTCCCGATTATTTTGGAGAATAGTTGCCCCGGTTTCGGTACGAACCACGCCTGGGTCAACTTCGTCCAAAAAACGAGAACGTGCCTGGCGCTGTTCCTCACCATATTTGAACCTCATTTTGCTGAAGCTGAAAAAAAGATGTTTTTGAGCACGGGTGATGGCCACATAAAAAAGCCTTCGCTCTTCCTCAATATTTGCATCCTCACCACCGCGGGCACCCATAGGGAAAAGATTTTCTTCAAGGCCAACAATAAACACACCCGGAAATTCAAGCCCTTTAGAGGCGTGAACAGTCATTAGTGTAACGGCAGGTTTATTTTCGTCATATTTGTCAGAATCGGTAATAAGGCTGATTTCCTGTAAAAAAGATGCGAGGTTGGGTTTTTTATTGTTCTGTTCGTAATACGCTATAGCATTTTGAAGTTCAAGTACATTATCGCGTCGGGTGAGGGATTGTGCACTGTTTTCCTCAACAAGTACTCTAACATAACCGCTTTGTTCGAGCATGAGCCTGGTAACCTGTGTTAGCTTTATACCGCTTTGAAGCTGGTTGCGAAGTGAAAGGATCATTTTCACAAATTCACCAATTTTTACTTTGGCCGGTTTATAAAGATCGGCTGATTCAACATTGCTTAAGATACCCCAAACACTTCTTTTTTCATTTCTGGCTTTTTTCAGGATTTCGTTCAGTGTCTTGTTTCCGATTCCCCGGCTTGGTTCATTGATAATACGGAGCAGTGCCTGTTCATCATCCGGGTTCACTAAAAGGGTTAAATAAGCCAGTACGTCTTTTACCTCTTTGCGCTGGTAAAATGAGAGGCCACCCACAAGCTGATAGGGTATATTTTTTCTGCGAAGTGCTTCCTCAAAAACCCTGCTCTGGTAATTGGTACGGTAAAGAACGGCAAATTCGTTGTATTGGTAGCCATGTCTAAGCGATAAATCCTTAATGTAATTAACAATACGATTGGCTTCATCACGCTCATCAAAATTTTCGAGAAGTGTAATGGTTTCACCCTGTGAATTATCTGTCCAAAGGGTTTTTTGAATCTGCTTTTGATTTTGTTTAATTACTGAATCGGCACATTGAAGGATGAATTTGGTTGAGCGGTAATTCTGCTCCAGGGGAATTTCAACGGCATTGTCATAATCAGATTTAAAGTTCAGAATATTTGTGATATCCGCACCCCTGAAAGAATATATACTCTGTGCATCATCTCCAACAACGCAGAGATTACGGTATTTTTCCGCAAGCATACTGGTTACTTTATATTGAGCATGATTGGTATCCTGATACTCATCAATCAGGATATAACGGAATTTATCCTGATATTTTTCCAGCACATCAGGATGTTCTTTAAAAAGCTGTACCGGCTTGATGAGCAGGTCGTCAAAATCCATTGCATTGGTCTGTTCCAAACGAATCTGGTAAATTTCATAGACCTGGGCAGTGATGTCATCCAGTGTGCTGTGAACAAATCGGGATTTATAGGTATCGGCCAGTATAAGTTGATTTTTTGCATCACTGATTTTGCGCTGAATGGTTCTCGGTTTGATTTCCTTTGGATCAAACCCGATTTCTTTTAAAATCAGCTTAATGGCATTTTCAGAATCACTGGTATCATAGATCGAAAAATTGGATGAAAATCCGATCTTTTCTGCTTCAAAACGGAGAATTTTTGAAAAAACGGAGTGAAAGGTTCCCATCCAGAGGTTTGTAGCGCGATCGCCAATCAGTTTTTGGATTCGTTCCTGCATTTCTCTAGCAGCCTTGTTGGTAAACGTAAGTGCCAATATCTCATGCGGCAATGCGTGATGCTGTTGCAAGAGGTAGGCGATACGGTAAGTTAACACACGGGTTTTACCGCTTCCTGCTCCTGCAACAATCAGCAAAGGGCCATTCACATGTGTCGCGGCTTTTCGCTGCTGATCATTCAGCTCTTTGATAAAATTTGGTTTAGATACAGGCTTTGGTGATTCAGGTTGAAGGGAAAATTTCTGCATTAATCAGGTTTCATTCGTTGACTCTTCTGAACTGCTCAAAACTACAAATAATTATGCACTGATAGGCTCTTTTTTAAATATCAATATTTTTAAATTTTATATATACCCATAAATGTTAAAATTGGGCTAAGCCAATTCCAACCTGTTCTTAAATACATGACGTCATGAAAAGTCAATTATCTCTAATTTGCTCAATTATTATTTTTGTTTTCGTCTCATTTTCTCTGATGGGGTGTGATCGGACAGCAGAACCGGCCGGTTTTGAGTATGATGCGGATCAGATAAACCGGCATCTGCAAGCTGATGTGGATTTCAAAGAAAGGTACCGGCCGCAATACCATTTTACGCCACGCATTAACTGGATGAATGATCCTAACGGCCTCGTCTATTATAACGGGGAGTACCATCTTTTTTACCAGTACAATCCATTCGGTAACCGTTGGGGATTTATGAGCTGGGGACATGCCGTTAGCCCCGACATGCTTCACTGGGAACACAGGCCGGTTGCGATACCCTATGGAAAAGAACAGGAGGAGGGAATTTTTTCGGGTAGTGCAGTGGCAGACCACGGCAATACAAGTGGCTTTGGTGATGGTATCGTACCACCCATAGTGGCTGTTTATACCAGCCATTACACCCGAAATGACGGTACTACATGGCAGGCTCAATCTTTGGCATACAGTTCAGACGGAGGAAATTCATTTGTAAAATATGCAGGTAATCCCGTACTGGAGTTTGATGATCCCGATTTTCGGGATCCCAATGTTTCCTGGATTGATGATATGGGGCGATGGCTCATGGTAGTTGCCCTCCCAACACAGCATAAGGTTCAATTCTATTCATCCGATAATTTAATTGATTGGGAATATCTCAGTGATTTTGGCCCGGCAGGAGCCATCGGTGGTATCTGGGAATGCCCCGATTTTTTTAAGCTTCCCGTTGATGGTGATCCGGACAATCAGAAATGGGTACTGCATGTGGACTTGAATCCCGGTTCCATTGCAGGCGGTTCCGGTTCACAATATTTTATTGGGGATTGGGACGGTACAAATTTTATTCCCGCCAGCCCGGCAGAGGATGATGCTCCCCTATGGGTGGATTATGGCACCGATTTTTATGCAGCTATTACATGGAACAATATTCCTGAAGAAGACGGCAGAAGGCTGTGGGTGGGCTGGTCAAACAACTGGAGTTACGCTAACCAGATTCCCACCTATCCGTGGAGAAGCATGCAGTCGATCCCAAGATCCCTGCATCTCAAAACCATAGATGGAGAAGCCCGGCTGGTTCAGCAACCCGTTGAAGAATTAAAAACACTCAGGCGGCAACATATACAGCTCCTTCACTTGAATATAAATGAGGAAAGTCTCCGTCTTGATGAATATGGAATAGAAGGTATTGCATATGAAATGCAATTGGAAGTGGATCCGTCAGATGCTGAAAACTTCGGCCTGAGATTGCGTTCCGGTGAAAAGGAGGAGACAGTAATCATTTATAATACAGCCACAGAAACACTGACGCTTGACAGGAGCCTGTCCGGTGAAACGGAATTCAGTGAATGGTTTGCCGGGAGCTATGATGCTCCTGCACCCTTGCAAAACGGGAAACTTCAACTGCATCTTTTTGTGGATTGGTCATCGGTTGAGTTGTTTGTAAATAATGGAAAAACGGTATTCTCAATCCGGATTTTTCCTGATCCTTCAAGCACCGGTATTGAGTTGTTTTCAAATGGAGGTGGGGCAGTGGTGGAAAAACTGGATTTTTGGGAACTGGCATCCGTTTGGAAATAACCTGATTTCATTTAAAATTGTGAAAAAAAAGATACTACCCTGCTTCATAAGGAGGGGTTAGGT
>SKKO01000255.1 GCA_007123715.1 Balneolaceae bacterium
GCTGCCCTCACTTATTCTGTTACTCTGTTAATCGGTTCGTCCGTTCCTCTGTTTTCCAGGGGCTTTCCCAGCCGGAGAAGCTCTCCGGCCTACATGGCTTCAGCAAAAAGCTGCCCTCACTTATTCTGTTACTCTGTTAATCGGTTCGTCCGTTCCTCTGTTTTCCAGGGGCTTTCCCAGCCGGAGAAGCTCTCCGGCCTACATGGCCTAACTGAAAAGCTGCCTTCACTTATTCTGTTACTCTGTTAATCGGTTCGTCCGTTCCTCTGTTTTCCAGGGGCTTTCCCAGCCGGAGAAGCTCTCCGGCCTACATGGCCTAACCGAAAAGCTGCCTTCACTTATTCTGTTATTCTGTTAATCGGTTCATCCGTTCCTCTGTTTTCCAGGGGCTTTTTCAACCATAATTCCAGGTGACGCCACGTCCGATTTCGGGATCGGGAAACTCCCAGCTTACCGCGCCCTGGTCGCAGGCATACATGCAGGTGCCGCACTCAATACAATCCTCCACCTGGAAATGAACCAAACCTTGCTCATCCATCGTGTAGCATTTGGCCGGACAAACATAGGTTGTGCACTTATGAGGGCAAACAGAATTACAGACTTCCGTATCCACCACAATATGTGGCTTTATTTCTGATTTTGCCTGGTTCCGGTAACTTACAAGCCCGAGACGTTCGGGGAGGGTCAGCAGTTTCATGTATATGAGATGTTTTTTTTGTGAAAAACTAATAGATAAACGGTAAACGGCAGAAGTTATTCCGATGCCATTTTGAAAGCATTGCAAAAATCTTATTAGCAGAAAAGTCCATTATTTGAAAATCGTGTTTTTTTATATATCCAATTATCAATGAGATTTCTATTTCGGTCTGCCTTTTCACTTAAAGGGCTTTCGCTCCTTTCATACCTACTTTCAACAATTCCCAATAAGATGAGTATTTCCTTACAGAATCACCCAGCATATGGCGTGCCTTTTGGGTGGGTTCGTTTTTGATGCTGAAAAAATTCCTTCCGAAATCACAAAGAAGGTTCGGCATCTTTTGGGTCATTACCGGGTCATGCAACAGGTGTACGGCATCCTGGAAGTTGTTGATATCTTTCATGACATAGCTGTTATCAAGAGCATCCTGGTATTTTTTCATAGATGCTTCACTGAAATCACCGGCCTGCTTTGCATTCACGATTGCTTCTGCTGCAAGTATGCCGGATCGCATCGCGTAATCCATTCCCTGTATCGCTTTACCGGCATTCATCAGAAGATTAGCGGCTTCACCGCATACAAGAAGGCCCTCTTTATAAAGCCGTTCCGGCATAACCCGCTTGTCGCCTGAGGAAACAACATGGGCCGAATACTCAACCACCTCACCGCCCCTGATCATATCTGCAATTACCGGATGCTGCTTAAAGGTGTTTAAAATATCGTTGGGAGTTTTCTCTTTTTCACGCAGATCTTTGAGCCCGAGAACAAGCCCAAGTGATACCGTATCTTTATTGGTGTAAAGAAATCCGCCACCCTCAACGCCATCTGTGGCAAATCCGACGAATTCATTACTCATACCGCTCCGGCCGTTCAGTTGAAAGCGGTCTTCAAGTACTTTCTGATCAAACCGAATAATTTCTTTTATCCCTGTAAGAATATGGTCGGCAGGCACATAATGATCCTGTAGGCCAACCTGGCGGGTCAAAAGATTATTAACACCTTCGGCTATAATCACTGAGTCTGCATAGAATCTCTCATCACCGGTTCTGATTCCAATTGCTCTTCCGGCCTCCATCAGAACTTCATCAACCAAAATATTGGGGGCAATAAATGAATCCATTGCGAAGTCACTGGCATCGATGGCTGACTGTACGTTATCGGCAAGCCAGCGGTCGAATTTAGAGCGCAGAACCACCACACCTGTGTATGGTGTCTCATTAAAGTGAGAGGATTTAAAATCAACGGAAAATGCAGACTGCCCGTCCATAAAGGTTAACCGCCGGTGATTGATATACCGGTCCCAACCGGCATCTTTTTCCCAATAATCGGGTACCAGTTTTGCGAGGTCACTTCCCCAAAGTACTCCGCCTGATACATTCTTAGATCCGGGAAATTCACCCTTTTCGATAAGCAGGAATTTCATGTTGTTCCGGGCCAGTGTCATGGCTGCGGCAAGCCCGGCCACCCCGGCTCCAACGATGATACAATCAAATTTTTCGTCCATAAGGGTTTAACAGTGTCTATTGAGCAGCAGGTAATGAGTATTTAATTGTGGGAATATTTCAAAAAAAATTTGTAGTAAAAGAGAATATGTTTTGCCTATTCAAAATAGGTAATATACCTGTAATCGGAACCTAACTTCCCGATACCTGTTACTCAATACTAATTAGATTTAATTTTTTTTAGTTCTTCAATAAATGGGGGCAGTATTTTGTAAAGATCTCCCACAATTCCGTAGTCTGCAATGTCGAAAATAGGTGCATCCGGGTCTTTGTTAATAGCGACAATTACCTTGCTGTTGGCCATACCGGCAACATGCTGGATGGCACCTGAAATGCCAATCCCAATATATAGCTGTGGTGAAACCACTTTTCCGGTCTGACCAATCTGGAGACTGGGATCATAAACACCGGCTTCGGTTAATGCTCGTGAAGCACCGATTCCGGCATTTAAAACAGATGCAAGTTCATCAATCAGTTTTCTTCCTTCTTCGTCTTTCACACCGCGTCCGGCTGCAATCACGGTTTCTGCTTCTGACAAATCAATTTTATCACCGGATGCTGTGATAATTTCTTTTAAAATCATTTTCAGATCAATGTCATCAATGGTGAATGGGATTTCTTCAATTTTAGAATCGGCAGGATGTTCAACCGCATCATATGAACCTGATCGTACGGTTATCAACACCAGAGAATCATTTGCTTCAACTGCGGAGATAATTTTTGAAGCCATTACCGGCCGTTTGGCTTTTACACCGGTATCTGTAAGCTCAAATTCTGAAACATCTGAAAGGGAAGCGGCTCCACGATTTGCGGAAAGGGCACCTAAAATATCTTTTGAACCCTCTGTGGAAGCAAAAGCTAAAATGTTCGGATTAATTTTTTCAATGGCCAGGGAAAGAGCCCTTATTAATGGGGTATTCAAATGATTTTTGAATACAGGGTCTTCAATGATATAAATTACGGATGGCCCGTAAGCTTTGAGCTGTTTAGCCAAACCTGCAGCATCTTTATCAATAATGATGGCTGCTGAGATGAGATTGTGTTGCTCTGCGAGCTCATTGCATCGTGATAACACTTCAAGTGACGATCGTTTTATTTTGCCGTCATTCACCGAAATGTAGGTTAGTAGTGTGCTCATTTCCATATAAAAAGATTAAAAATTTATTGTTATGAACCGTTGAATATCCTTTTCAATATGTGTTAAAATTTCAAATCAAAAAGCACCAAACTACAAACGCCCGAATAAAGCTATTTGCCTTTTATCCAAAATTGACTGATCTCAAAAGTGCCGGAAGAAGTTTGCAGTTACAAAATTAAATCAAAGAGTTTGGAATTTGATGCTTGTGATTGATCCTCTATTACCGGATATGGGAATATTGTATCAAATCACATTCTCCGCTTCGTCCAGAAGCCTTGCAACCTGCCTGGCAATCTCATCCGGTTCACCTTCATATTTTTTACCGGGTTCCCGTGCGGGTTTTTCTTCGTATCCGAGAATGGTGGTTTTTACTGCTAAACGATCCGCGCCAAGTTCATTCACAGAAATGGTTTCTACCGGCTTTCTTTTTGATTGCATGATACCTTTCAGGTTAGGTATTCTCGGGTCATTCATATCATTGGAGCAGGTTACAAGCCCGGGAGAAGGTAATTCGATCACTTCCTGTCCCGTATCTCCCTGTCTCTTAACCGTGAGGGAGTTTCCGGAATATTCAAGCCACACAGCATTTGTTACAAAGGGTAATCCCAAAAGTTCAGCAAGCATAGACCCTGTGAGTCCGGCATCTGTGTCCTGCGATTGTTTCCCACAGAAAATATAATCGTACTCTTTGTCTTTAAAAAAGGCTGCAAGCAGTGATGCATATGAATATGAATCATACAATGTATCAATCTGCTCCTGTATGAATACTCCCGAATCGGCACCCATAGCCAGAGCTTTCCGGATCGTTTCCCTCGCTTTATCATTCCCGATAAGAACGACTTCAATTTCACCCCCGTGTTTCTCCTGCAACACGAGAGCGGCCTCTACTGCCGAGGCATCATAAGCATTCAGGATATTTCTGTCCGCATCCTGGATCAGCGCACCGTCTTTAATCTGAAGAGGGGCATTTACATCCGGTACCTGCTTAATACAAACGTAAATTTTCATACTTGATGGGTTGTTATCTGTAGGTTTGGAAACGCTTTTCCTTTTTAACGGAATATACAAAACATGAAAGAAAATATTTTGAAACAGTCAGTATATAGTTCTGATTATATTTTATGCTCAGGCTTTGCGAGCCCTGATGGCTTTGTGGCTAAAAACTTCCCCCTTTTCCTCATAAATCTGTCATCGTTAGTATATCAAAAGATTCTGATTACAACATTTAAACCAAACACCCTTATATTCCTCCCGGAACGATAAAATTTAGTAAATACATATTGGCATCCATTTCAATCAGGCGAAAACCCACCGGTTTCATTTTATTATCCACAGCCGTTTTGGCTGCCATTCTTGGGCTGGCCTGGACCGGCAGCTCCACCCTTGAGGGCCGGATTGTAACGATGCGGTATTTTCTTTTTGTGCTCACCGCCCTGTCAGCATTTCTAACTCCTTACCTTCTTTTCCCGGATAAAAATACACCGCTGATACAGCTTGGGAATCTTGGCAAAAAATCGCTTCAGCAGTACGTTTTTGTAAAATTCGGAACCTATTTCTGGCCGGTATTTTTTCTGATGGCTGTTATGTTATTTGGAGATTTTAATAACCCGATGCATCACATCCCGTTAAAAATTTATACCTTCCTTTCGGCATGTTTGTTGTTTTTAGCGATCGGTATGCTATCGGTTGCGCGTTATGTAAAAAGCGGCCCTTCTTCCCAATTCTGGAAGGAATCGCAAAAAGGGAGAAACATCAGGCAAAAGGCTGCCGATTATTTGAAATACCCGATTGATCCCGGATCTATTCCAAGCCTCATAAATACACTGGTGATTTTAGTGATTGGCTCCGCTGCCATTATTCTTGCCGTATATCTTGGTGAACGTGTGCATCCCCTTGCAGAGTTGACGGTATTTTTAAGCTTAAGTGTGTATGCTGTGCTGTATCTGCGAAAATTTTCCGACAGTTTTGTACGGAACTTTTATTCAAGTAACTCTTTCTTCAGAGAGTTTTTTGGTGTAAACATGAAAGGTGAAGAAGTTTTGGCAACACGTGAGGTCAATCAGTTATGGTGGGTGCCCGGTTTTATCAGAATGCATGTGTGGCAGTTTCTTGTTCAGCTCGATCGTATTATTCCGGCGGGCAGGGCAGTAGCTGCCGGTCACCTTGTGGTGTTGTTTATTGCGTATCAGCGGCCGGACCCTCAATTTTTAGTTATCATTTGGATTATATTTGCTCTGCTTCATCAATTGTTTACACTGCTGACTTTCAGGCTCGAAATTGCGCCGCGGTGGTTGCTGCGATGGGTGGCGCCGGCTTATATCTGGTTTCTGAGCAGGTTTTGGATGCAAATGCGTTGGGTTCTCCCGCTGTTTTTAGGGATGAATGTACAGTACTTTTTATTTGGAACACCCGATATAACGAATCAGGCCGTAATTATCGTGACTTTTTTAATTTCCGCTTTTTTTGTCTCTGCATTCGGATTAACGAAAACATTTAATGGTGCCAATAGCTGATTATGCTTGTTATTGATAACCTTACCAAACAATTTAAAGCCGGGAAACCGGTTTTTTCAGGTATCACAAAAAAATTTGAACCGGGAACCGGAGTCGGGCTTACAGGACCTAATGGCTCGGGGAAAACAACTTTTTTAAGGATTTTGTCGGTAAATTCATTTCCAACCGATGGGAGAGTACTTTACAACGGAGTGGATATTCACCGGAATCCTACAGCTTATCTCCGGCACGTGGGCCTGGTTCATGATGAAGAATCATTACCCCATCATCTTTCCGCAATGGAATTGCTTGAATGGATACTGCGAAGCCGCAAGCTTTGGAACATAGAATCGAACGCAGTGATGAACAGCTTGTTTGATAAACTTTCACTTGAAGAAAGAGATGAACAGATCGGTACTTATTCCACCGGAATGAAGAAAAAAACGCAAATTGCGGCCGCACTCATCATCGTACCAAAAATCCTCATTCTGGATGAACCTCTTCGGGGATTAGATGAAGCCACCAGAAAAGTTGTTTTCAATCTGATTGCCGATACAAAAAAAATAAATAATACTCTTATATTAATGGCTTCGCACTCAATAAGATCACTCCGGGATATCTCGGATGAAATGATTGAGTTTCCGCTTCATCAGTAATGGGAAATTTTTCTCAGACTTTTTTTTAGCCAGTATTTTTAAACCATTGATCCATCTTTTTACCGAATGTCAGAAATTATATTACCTGAAGTAGAATTAAATATTTATTCAAAGAAAAATCCGGTTGAGGTTACTGTTGTAGAAAACTATGTGGTTACCAAAGAATCGAGTCCTAATTATGTGAGACATATCACTTTTGATATTTCCGGAACCGATCTTGCAGGCCGTGTAAGGGTTGGGCAGTCCATCGGAATTTTACCACCCGGGATAGGTGATGGCGGCCGTGAACATAAACTTCGGTTGTATTCAATTTCTTCACCATCAGCCGGAGAAAGAGGAGAGAGGCACCTCATTTCAACTACAGTAAAAAGAACGATTGAAGAACTGGGTGATAAAATCTATCTCGGTGTGGCATCCAATTACCTTGCCGATCTGAAACCCGGTGAGAAAGTAAATATGACCGGCCCAAGCGGCAGACGTTTTCTGCTGCCGGAAAACGCTCAGGATTTTAATTTCATTTTTTTCGCAACAGGAACCGGTATCGCACCATTTCGCGGCATGATCAGGGAATTATTTGATAACGGGTACAATAAAGAGTGCTTTCTTGTTTTCGGATGTTCGTACCGAACGGATTTGCTTTATTCCGATTTTTTTGAAGAAATGCATGAAAGGAATCCCAATTTTAATTATATCACATGTATTTCAAGAGAGGAGAGAAGAACAGATGGATCCAAAAGGTATGTGCAAACCGCTTTGGATGATCACAAAGATATTCTCGCACCGGTTCTATCCAGGAAAAATACACTGATTTACATTTGCGGAATGAAAGGGATGGAGGCAGGAATTTACTACGAATTACTCAAGCAGGGTTTTTATGACTACCTTGAATTAAAGCAGGACCTTCCGGCTGATGTGAGTGAAATTGGCCTGAATCAGATGAAAGAGTTTGTAAAACCGGGTATGCGAACCTTTGAAGAGGTTTATTAGTCTGCTTCGTATATGTAGAATACACGTGCCAAAACATAACCACTTATGTGGAGATGCCGGCTCTTAAGTGCAGCGATATCCAAATTAGTTCTTCTTTTTCTTCTTCTTTACTCCACTCCTGTGCTCAATAGATGGCACGCCCTCGAGTATCGCGAATTTATAGGGCATAACTTTTCCGCCGAATTTTTCAGTATAAACTTGTGTGAAAACTGCTCCAAGTAGTATGGTAATTGCATTATAATAGACCCAAATCACAAAAATAATGAGAGAGCCTGCCGCACGGTAGGTTACACCAATTCCCGTTGCAGAGAAATAAACACCGATCAAGTATTTACCCAGCAGGAAGAGAAGCGTGGTCACAATAGCCCCAACGAACACATCCATCCAGCGTGCATGTACATCGGGCAGTATTTTAAAAACCAGTGTAAAACATAGTACAGCAAAACCGGCTGTTCCAACCTTGGTGATCAGGCGAAAAAAATTAAGCTCAATTGTGGGTAACAGATCAATGAAAAAAGACCCGATGATTCCTAAAACCGCTTCAGTGATGAGTGATAAAATCAGTAGTACAGTAAATATCAGAATCATACCAAACGACAGAAGCCTGTTAAAAACAAAATTCCAGATGGAATGGATGGTAACATCCCTTACATTCCAGATTCGGTTCAATGCCATTTTGAGCTGACTGATAACGGTTGTAGCGCCAAAAATCATAGCTCCAAGGGCAATTATGGAAGTGATAATTCCTGCTCCATTTGTGGATCTGTCAGAAATATATGACGTAAGGGAAACAATGGTATCTTGATCGAGGAAATCTCCGGCTGTCTGTTGAATTTGTTCAATAATCATCTCCTCGCTAAGAAAAACTCCCCCGAGTGATACCAGTAAAATCAAGAGAGGTGTAATTGAGAATATCGTGTAAAATGCGATCGCAGCGCCAAAGGTGAATATATCATCCTCCGCCGATTTTATGAATGTATTGGCTGCCAATTCCCAGATATCTTTAACGACTACTTTCATAAATCAAATAAATATTCTAAGACATGATCTATCTCTTCCGTTGTATTATAAAAATGGGGAGAAATCCGGTAATAACCTTCTCTCACGGATATGGTGATGTTACGTTTTTTAAGCTGGTGAATGAACTTTTCAGGTTCTTGTTTACTGTGAAGTTTGAAAGATACAATGCCTGCCCGGTGGCGTTCATCAACCGGCGAAAGCAGCTGTGCATTTTTCCGGGTTTTAATTTTTTCAGTTATATGTCCTGAAAGTGCAGTTACATTTTTTTCTATTACATTCATATCCATATCAAGGAACATTTTCAATGATTCGTTCAAACCAATGATTCCCAGCATGTTGTATGTGCCCGTTTCGAGATGTTTGGATACCGGCTGCCAGTTTTGATTGAAATTTGACAGTTCCCATGGATTTTCAACGGAAAGCCAGCCGGTTTTTGAAGGTTTTAGCCGGTTGGAAATTCGCTCCGAAAGGTACAAAAAACCGGTTCCCATGGGACTCATAAGCCATTTGTGTGCACCGGTAGCGAGGGCATCGATCTGTGATTTTTGAACATCGATATTTACAGCGCCAAGCCCCTGAATGGCATCTACAACAAAAAAAATGCCGTGATTTCTGCATAATTGTCCGATTGTTTCAAGGTCGGCCCTGAAACCTGTTAAATATTGTACTGCACTGATCGAGAGCATTCTTGTTTTGGATGTAATAGCCTGCTCAAGATTTTCGGCTGTGATATAACCGTTTTGATCAGGTTCAGCGTATACCAGCCGTACACCTTTCTTTTCGAGAATGCGAAACGGCTGAACATTTGCAGGGAATTCAATGGTATTGAGTATGATCTCATCACCGGCGTTCCAGTCAAACCCTTCAGCCACGGCGGAAATCGCATCGGAGGTATTACCCATAAAGGTAATCTGTATGGGATCAGGTGCATTGATCAGTTTGCCGATGCGGTTTCGGGTTTCTTTGACAATTGCAGACCAGGTTTCAAAATTTTCAACCGGTCCGTATTCCCGTTCAGTTAAAAATTTTTGGATTGCTTTAACAGTGGATTTTGGCAGCGGTGAAATGGCTGCATGATTTAAATAGATTTCGCCCGAATCAACATGTGAGAACCTGTTTCGGAGATCAATTTTTGTTTCTATCATCCGTTTTCATTTTCTATCTGGGTTACTCCGGCACTTACGGCGAACTTCATGGCATCGGCAGGATTCACATTCAGCGGAGTTAACCGGCCTGAATCAACCAGAAATAAATTGCCGCTGAAATTGTAAGAATGGGGGCAGTAAACAGCAACCTTTTGTTCGATGCCAAGGTAAGAAAGGTCATCTTCCGTAATGAAGCCTATTCGGTCTACACCCTCAAAAAGCTTCACTAGAACAGGCCGGTTAAATTTTTTCTTATCCCCAACAAAGGCTTCTGTAAAATCCTTAAAGGCTGTATAAATAATTTTCACAAGTGGTGTACGTGCAATAATTCCCTCGAAGTAAGAGAATATCGGTTTTGAAAAGGCCCATGAAACTGCCATCCCTAGAAGTACAATAAGAATAAAAGAGGTGAGCAAACCAAGGCCGGGTATATCGAATGGAAGCCATGAAAAAAGAAGGGCATTTAATGTATCATTTGCCCAGTGAATAATGACAAGAATCACATAAAAGGTTGCAAAAATGGGGAGTACAAAAAGTAGTCCGCGAAAGAAGTAATTGAAAATTGATTTCATTTAAGTGAATGAGCTTACGTTTTTATGTAAGATAAAGAACAATTTCAGGTTCTACATGAAATCTTATTAAACGAAAGCAAAAGTGAATCCGGCAAGCATTTTTGAATACAAATGCCGGTAAGTGATAAAAATATTATACACCTTTGTGCCATAGTGTGTATGTGGCAAAAAAACAACGAATATCGAAAATAGCATATCGAATATCAAAAGCTCTGCCACGTATATGTGTATAAACACATGGAATTCGGGATTAAGATATAAATTTGCAATGAGTTACCAGGTAATTCTGTCACCCGGAAATTCAGATTCCAACCATTCCATATAGGTGCTTTTTTAAACGTATCGGTCAAATGGGATTTCAGTAGCCAATTACGCTACAAAAATGAGTCATTCCTCAGTCGCTTTTTGGGTGAGGTTCTTGTCAAAATTACCTATTTTAACAAGCTTCATAATTATTGAATTTGACATAAACCAAACCCATGGCAATCAAAACTTCAGACCAGATCAGGAACGAATTTCTCGATTTTTTCAGGGAAAAAGATCACCTGATTGTTGACAGTGCACCTGTAGTCCCCAAAGATGATCCCACACTTCTTTTTACAAATGCCGGAATGAATCAATTTAAAGCTGTTTTTCTCGGGGAACAGGAGGGATTGCAGGAAGGAGGCAGAATCTGGAACAGAGCGGCTGATACACAGAAATGTATCCGTGTGAGTGGTAAGCACAACGACCTTGAAGAAGTGGGACATGATACCTACCATCATACACTCTTTGAAATGCTCGGAAACTGGTCGTTCGGAGATTATTTTAAAGAAGAGGCTATAGAATGGGCTTGGGAACTCCTTGTAGAGCGCTGGGGCCTTGAACCGGACAGGCTCTTCGCTACGGTATTCGAGGGAAATGAAGCGGAAGGATTACCTATCGATCAGGAAGCGATTGATCTTTGGAAGTTAAAAACTTCGATTAAGCACGATCACATTCTTGCATTCGGCAAAAAAGATAATTTCTGGGAAATGGGTGAATCAGGCCCGTGTGGCCCCTGCTCCGAAATTCATATCGATTTACGGTCCGACGAGGAGAGAAAAAAAGTGCACGGTGCAAGCCTTGTGAACAAAGATGATCCCAGGGTTATGGAAATCTGGAACCTGGTTTTTATCCAGTTCAACCGAAAATCGGATGGATCTCTCGAAAAACTTCCCGCCCGGCATGTAGATACAGGCATGGGCTTTGAACGGATTTGCGCGGTGATACAGGGAAAAACATCCAACTACGATACTGATATTTTTCAACCGGTCATCCAGGAAATTTCGGCTCTTTCAGGAAAGAGATATGGTGAACAAGAGGGCACGGATATTGCCATGAGAGTGATTGCCGACCATATCAGGGCTGTTTGCTTCTCAATTGCGGATGGCGCGTCTCCATCCAATGAAGGGCGCGGGTATGTGGTGAGAAGAATTCTGAGGCGTGCGGTGCGGTACGGTTGGGACAGGCTCGATTTCAAAAAGCCGTTTATGGCCAGTCTTGTCCCCGTTCTGGCTGGTCAGTTCAAACATATATTCCCGGAACTTGAAGCGCAGAAAGATTATGTGCAAAATGTAGTATTGGCTGAGGAAAAAAGCTTTTTAAATACACTTGGGCAGGGAATACAGCTATTTCATGAAATGGCGGAGGATGGCGGAGGATTATCAGGAGAAGAAGCATTCAAACTTCATGATACGTATGGGTTTCCAATTGACCTCACGCAGCTCATGGCACGTGAACAGGGAATTGAAGTGGACGAAGCCGGTTTTAACAGGCTGATGAATGAACAGAAAGAACGTGCCAGGGCATCAGGAAAATTTTCCGCTAAACAAGCCTCGGATGTACAGTGGAATATTCTCTCTGACGGGGATTTTGTTTTTACCGGTTATGACGAACTGCAAACCGATGTAAAAATCAGGGCTTCGGCTATAAGTGGGGGGCAGAACTTACTGATACTCGATAAAAGTCCATTTTATGCGGAGGCGGGCGGACAGGTTGCAGATACCGGGATATTGAAGAAAGACGATTTGACAATCAATATTGAGGATGTTCAGAAGACGGCAGATGGATACGTTCATTTCGCTGATCACATTCCCGAAGATCTTTCAGGTACCTGGATTGCAGTGGTAGATGCAAACCGCCGTGCAGAAATAGAAAAACATCACTCGGCTACTCACATCATGCACGCTGCTTTAAGGGAGATTTTGGGAAAGCATGTGGTACAGAAAGGGTCACTGGTAGCGCCGGAGAGGCTTAGATTCGATTTCTCTCATTATGAGGCTGTTACAGCAGAGGAGCTCGAAAAAATCGAGATGCGGGTAAATGAAAAAATTATGGAAAATATTCCGTTGCTTGAAGAGCGGTCGGTCGCGATAGATGAAGCAAAAAAACGTGGTGCGATGATGCTTTTTGGTGAGAAATATGGGAGTCGTGTGAGAGTGATTACATTTGATCCCGCTTACTCGGTTGAATTATGCGGCGGTACGCATGTGGATGCAACGGGAAAAATCGGTTATTTCCGGTTCACCCATGAAACTTCGGTCGCTGCAGGAATCAGGAGGGTAGAGGCTGTAACCGGAAAAGTTGCCGATGCGTATTTACGAGAAGAAAAGAACCTGCTTAATAACATCAAATCACTGATTGGTGTGCAAAAAGATCCGGTTACAGGTATCGAAGAGTTGATGGAAAAAAACCGGACACTGGAAAAAGAACTTAGAAACATCCGCCAGCAACAGTCAGCCGGTGAATTAGACCGGATTCTGAGTAGTGGTACAGATATCGGTCATATTAAATTATTCAGCGGGAAAGTAGAAGAAGGCACGATGGACGACCTGAAAAAAATGGGTTATGATGCCCTTCAAAAAGCTAAAGCTCAAAGTGTAATTGTTCTGGCATCAGCCGATGAAGAAGCCGGTAAAGTGTATGTTATGGCGGCCGTTACAGAAGATCTTGTGTCAAAAGGAATGAAAGCAGGTGATCTTGTCTCTGTTTTGGGAAGAACAGTGGGAGGCGGTGGCGGCGGTCAGCCGAACCTTGCAACTGCCGGTGGTAGATTCCCGGATAAAATTGACGAGGCTTTTAAAGCCGCATCAGAATGGGTGGCGGGTAACAAAATGTAAATTCGTTCAGACTCAAATCTGAAAAATTCTGAAATTTTGGGTATCTTTCCCGACTTGTGAAAAAACAGAAATCGAATGTTTTAATTTAAACTATGTCGAAAAACAAGCATGAAGCCGTATTTGCACCCATTGGGCTGAATTACGACAATAACGGAAAAGTTGAGAAATCAGTCGACTTACCCCCTGTTACAAAAAAGAAACACAAAAGCCTGGGGCTTTCTGAGGATGATGTAGTAACCATGTTCAGGCAGATGTATCTGCAGCGGCGCTTCGAAGAACGGGCCATGCAGATGTATCAAAAAGGGAAATTTGGAGGATTTCTTCATCTGTATATCGGACAGGAAGCGATCTCTACCGGAACTGTTTTTGCACTTAATGAGCGTGATGACATTATTACAGCTTATCGCGATCATGGCTGGGGCCTGGTTCGCGGTATTACTGCGAATGAGGGGATGGCAGAGCTTTTTGGCAAAGCTACCGGGTGCTCTAAAGGAAAAGGGGGCTCCATGCATTTTGCTAAAACAGAAAATCATTTTTGGGGTGGACATGGTATAGTAGGAGGTCATATTCCCATAGCCGCGGGGCTGGCATTCGCAAATAAGTATAAAGGCAATGGAGAAATTTCGTGCTGCTTTTTTGGTGATGGTGCCGTTGACCAGGGGTCCCTGCACGAAACACTGAATATGGCGCAATTATGGAAATTGCCATGTATTTTTGTCGTAGAGAACAACGGCTACTCCATGGGTACAGCTGCACACCGCCATACTGTTGGTGAAATTTATGAACGGGCCAATGGCTACGGTATGAAAAACGCTTTGTTCAATGGTATGGATGCTTTTACCGTATACGAGAATATGAAAAAAATTGCGGATGACGTTCGCGAAAATAGTATTCCCTATTTCATCGAAGTAAGAACGTACAGATATCGCGGGCATTCCATGTCTGATCCGCAAAAATACCGCACAAAGCAGGAATTGGAAGAATATCAGAAAACAGATCCGGTAGAGCGAATAAAGAGTTATATCCTCGACGAAAAAATTCTGAAGCAAGAAGAAGTGGAAACGATCCAGGAAGAAATAGAACAGGAGGTTCTCGACGCGATCGACTTCGCAGAGGAATCGCCATTCCCTGAACCGGAAGAGCTTTACGAGGATATGTTTGCCGGAACTCCCTATTTTCACGACAGGCAATAGCCTGAATCAAAAATACCAAACATTTTAATATACTAACCTACTTACGAATGGCTGTACTACAATTCAGAGAAGCACTTTTACAGGCAATTGACGAAGAAATGGAGCGTGATGAGAGTGTATTCATCATGGGTGAAGAAGTTGCTGAATATAATGGCGCCTATAAAGTAACCGAGGGGCTTCTTGATAAATATGGTTTCAAAAGGGTAATTGATACCCCGATTTCTGAACTCGGTTTTTCAGGCATAGGGGTGGGCGCTGCTATGAAAGGCCTCCGCCCAATAGTCGAATTTATGACCTTTAATTTTGCGGTACTTGCTGCTGACCAGATACTGAACCATGCTTCCAAAGTTCGCTATATGCTTGGCGGACAAGCAAGTGTGCCCATCGTCTTCAGGGGTCCGAATGCTTCTGCCGGTCAGCTCGCCGCAACCCATTCTGTAGCTTACGATTCGATGTACGCACATTTTCCGGGTCTGGTGGTTATTTATCCATCCGAACCTGATGATGCGAAAGGACTGCTGAAATCCGCTATCCGCTGTGAAGATCCTGTGATATTTATGGAATCTGAACAGATGTACGGAATGAAGGGGGAGGTTTCGGAAGAAAAGGATTACATTATTCCCATTGGCAAGGCAAAGGTGAAACGGGAAGGAGGTGATGTGACGGTTGTGGCATCGGGTAAAATGTATCATGTGGCAAAAAAAGCCGCAGAAGTACTTGCCAAAGAAGGAGTTGAAATGGAACTGATTGACCCGCGCACCATCAAGCCACTTGATATGGAGACAATTATTCAGTCCGTAAAAAAAACAAACCGTTGTGTGATCGTAGATGAGGCTCATCCTTACGGGGGTATGGCAGCTGAAGCGGGCTTTTTAATTCAGCGTGAGGCATTTGACTATCTTGATGCCCCTGTAAGAAGGGTTACACTGCCGGATGCTCATGCACCATTTGCAAAAAACCTGTTTGATCTCTGGCTGCCCGATGCGAAAAAGGTAATTGATGCTGTTAACGCAGTTACATACCGAAATTAAAGAAGTGAAAAGTGAAAAGGCAAAAGTGAAAAGGCAAAAGTGAAATGTACTTTGATAAATCACAATTATCCAATTAATGGATTCACATACACGATCAAAAGTTGGATATCAGGGGTTGAGCCCGGAATTGCATTCTGTTTTTCAGTATTGAAATCTGTCTTTATATCTCGACACATTGGTTTTGATTTTCACTATCGCTACAACTTTTCACTTTTCACTTTTGCCTTTTCACTTTTAATCCATACTTAGTAACATACAGGTGATAAACGATCTACTAATGACGCAAAATAAACATTGAGGATTTAAAAAATTATGGCTGAAAAAATTGAGATGCCCAAGCTTAGCGATACCATGGAAGAAGGGGTTATCGCGAAATGGAATGTAAAAGAAGGCGATAAGGTAAATTCCGGTGATGTTATTGCCGAAGTAGAAACGGATAAAGCCACGATGGAAGTTGAAGTATTTGACGGTGGTACCGTTTTAAAGATCCTTGTCGCTGAGGGTGATGCTGTTCCATTGGGTGGGGTTATGGCCATTATCGGAGAGGAGGGGGAAGATATCAGCTCTCTTATTGGAGACGAAGGCGAAACTTCCGGCAAAGAGCCAGAATCTGAGTCGAAGGAAAAAAAACAGGACAAAAAAGAATCGTCAAAAGAGAAAGAAGAGAAAGAAGA
>SKKO01000366.1 GCA_007123715.1 Balneolaceae bacterium
TTAGAAAAGCAAGTGACATAGCCATGCATGCCGGTGCCGATTTCATAAAAACTTCAACCGGCAAGATCTCCCCTGCTGCTACTCAGCCGGTAACACTTGTAATGCTTATGGCCATACGTGATTTTTATCAGAATACCGGCCGGATGATAGGCATGAAGCCTGCAGGTGGCATCCGTAAATCTAAAGAAGCCCTTCAATATCTTGTATTGGTTAAAGAAACAGTTGGGGATGGATGGTTAACACCCGATTATTTCCGGTTTGGAGCGAGTTCATTGACAAATGACCTGCTGATGCAAATTGTAAAACAGCAAACGGGTGTTTACCAGGCTATCCATTATTTTTCAAATGATTAAGACTATCGTGACTGAATATGGCTGAGAAAACCAATGAAACAATACTATCACAAAACGTTGGCGGTTCATCGAAACCGACTTCCCCAAATTCTGATGCAGCATCTGAATTTACATCACTATGGAATTACAGCCCTGCACCTGAGAGTAGCGATTACATCACTTTTTCAGAAAGATATGATCACTTCATCAATGGTAAATGGATGAGTCCCGAAAAGGGCCGGTATATGACAACCTATAACCCGGCTACAGAAGAAAAACTGGCAGATTTTGCAGAGGGTACTTCCGCGGATGTTGATCGTGCCGTACAGGCTGCACAAAAGGCTTATGAGAAAACATGGTCAAAACTTACAGGCAGGGAACGAAGTAAATATATTTTCAGGCTTGCCCGAATGATACAGGAGAAAGCGCGTGAACTTGCCATTATAGAATCGATGGATGGGGGTAAGCCCATCCGGGAGTCGCGTGATGTAGATGTGCCCCTCGCTGCCGCACACTTTTTTTATTACGCAGGCTGGGCCGACAAGCTCGATTATGCATTTCCCGGGAGAAAGGCACAACCCCTTGGTGTTTGCGGTCAGATTATCCCTTGGAACTTCCCTCTCCTCATGCTTGCCTGGAAAATTGCACCTGCACTTGCCACAGGCAATACCGTAGTCTTAAAACCGGCAGAAACCACGCCGCTCACTGCTCTCAAATTTGCTGAGATTTGTATGGCTGCAGGTTTACCGGACGGTGTGGTAAATATTGTAACCGGTGCCGGACAAACAGGAGCGGCTATCGTCAATCATCCGGATGTAAATAAGATTGCCTTTACGGGATCCACAGAAGTAGGTAAAATTATCCAAAAATCTCTTGCAGGCACAGGAAAGAAATATACTCTTGAACTGGGAGGTAAAGGTGCGAATATCATTTTTGAAGATGCTTCTGTTGATCAAGCCGTTGAAGGTGTTATTAATGCCATTTTCTTCAATCAGGGACATGTTTGTTGTGCCGGTTCCCGGTTACTTGTTCAGGAAGGAATTTCTGACAGGCTGATAACAAAATTAAAAAGCAGGATGGAAACGCTTATTGTGGGCGATCCTCTTGATAAAAATACCGACATTGGAGCTATAAACTCGCGGACTCAGTATGACCGAATCCTGAATTATCTTGACATTGGCAAAGATGAGGGAGCTGAGCTCTATCAAGCCTCCTGTTCATTACCTGAAAAGGGATATTTTTGCAAACCCACTCTATTTACCGGGGTGAGCCAGAGTAACCGGATTGTACAAGAAGAAATATTTGGGCCTATTCTTACCATACAAACCTTCCGCACCCCGGAAGAAGCCATCGAAAAAGCAAATAACTCTCCCTATGGCCTTGCAAGTGGTGTCTGGTCAGATAAAGGTTCCAAAGTTTTTAGTATCGGTCAAAAAGTAAGATCGGGAGTGATGTGGGCAAATACTTACAATAAATTTGATCCCACTTCTCCATTCGGCGGTTATAAAGAAAGCGGCCTTGGTCGTGAAGGGGGCCTGCACGGTTTATATGACTACGTAAACCTGAAACCGGACTAAAACGATATTAAGATCTCATACATTTATAAATTTTATCAATATGCCAGACCGAATTGAAGTTCTAAAAACCTACAAAACATTTATTGGCGGCAAATTTCCAAGAAGTGAATCAGACCGAACCTATGCTGTTACCGATCTGAAAGGTAATCTTATTGCAAATGCATGCCGGTGTACCAGGAAAGATGTGAGGGATGCCGTAGTTTCAGCACGTTCATCATTTGATGGATGGCTGTCCCGTTCTGCTTATAATCGCGGGCAAATTATCTACCGGATTGCCGAAATACTGGAAGGTCGCAAAAACCAGTTTATCGCAGAGCTGGAGCATGCAGGATTTAAAACAAAAAACTCAGTGAAGGAAGTTGAAACGGCAATAGACAGATTGATTTATTATGCCGGCTGGACAGACAAACTGAGTCAGGTTTTTGGAACAGTGAACCCGGTTGCAAGTTCTCATTTTAACTTCAGCGTGCCGGAACCTATGGGTATAGTAGCAATCATTGCCCCTGATGAAACTCCCTTTTTATCACTTGTTTCACTGGTGGCGCCTATTATTGCCGGAGGTAATACATGCGTTATACTCGCTTCGGAAAAGAACCCTCTTCCGGCCGTGAGTTTCGCTGAGGTATTGCACGCTTCTGATGTTCCTGCCGGTATTGTTAACCTGCTTACAGGTTACCGGGATGAAATGGTTGATTCACTGACCAGCCACATGGATGTAAATGCAATCCTGAATGGCTTAACGGATAAAAAAATCATGAAACTTACTGATGAAAATGCATCTATAAATATTAAGAGAGTCTATCACTATTCAGCAGAAAATTGGCTTGATAATATTCATGAATCCCCTTACATAATACAACAGTTTCTCGAAATCAAAACAACATGGCACCCCGTAAGTGTTTAAACGATAACCAGAGGTATGAAAAAAAATATCTACACATTCTTATTCATTTTTATTCTTGGTATTGGCTGTGCCACTACAGAAACTATCTCCGAAGAACCTGACCGTCCAATTTTTGAAATTGAAGACACAATTGCCGAAGTCTATCTAAGAGAGGAGGAAGATGAATTTGATCGCTTTATGGCCGATAACCGAAGTTTTTTGTCTGACAGGTTTGCTGTACTTGAACAGGATATACCCGAAATTTTCCTCAGGGAAGTTGCAAGAGAGGAACTCGAAACTGATCCATATGCAGGTTTCCGCGTACAAATACTCTCTACAAGAAGTGTATCTGAAGCAGATTCGGTGCGGGATGAATTCCATGCATGGGCTAATGAAAGAATTGAAGGATACGCCGCTGAAGCATACATTTATTTTCGTCAGCCCAACTACAGGGTTCGAACCGGTGATTTTCAAGATCGAAATGCTGCAATTGAATTTTCAAGGCTTGTGAAAAACAGATATCCTGAAGCATGGGTGGTACATGACAGAATTGAACCGCAAAATGTTCCTTCAGACACTACCATTATCAGGCTGAGGGATCGGAGTGAGTTGCAGGAGATTGATCTCGATTTAGAGTGATCATTTCCTCAAGTTAGACGTGCGTTCGGACGCTGTCAGGACATTTACTGCAACATGACAGCACCCAGCGGATCTTTCAGAGTACCTGTTCAGCAGAGTTTTAAATGGATCAATTTTTTTTAGAAGCTCTCAGATTTTGAAGTAACCGGGTGCCATTCAGTTTTTTTTGATATGATATTCAATCTCCGATTGCCAATATGCGAAGTATCGAGGAGCGAAATTCGGTTCATCTAAACGTTGAATCGAAACAACATCACATCTCCATCCTGCACTGCGTATTCTTTGCCCTCCTGCCTCATTTTACCGGCTTCTTTTGCTGCTTTTTCTGATCCCAGCTCCGAATAATCCTTGAATGAAATGGTTTCAGCCCGGATAAAACCCTTTTCAAAATCCGTATGGATAACACCGGCAGCCTGCGGTGCTTTTGTCCCCTTTTTTATCGTCCATGCACGCACTTCTTTCGGCCCGGCTGTGAAATAGGTTATAAGTCCGAGCTTTTCGTAAGCGGCACGAATCAGCCTGTCGAGACCGGACTGGTTTACACCCAGTTCTTCAAGGAAAAGTTCTTTTTCATCCGGATCAAGTTCTGCGATTTCTGCTTCAATTTTTGCACAGAACATTACCAGACCGTCTTCAAATTCACTGGCAATATTTTTAACCGTTTCCACATATTGGTTACCCGTATTCAATTCATCCTCTGCAACATTACAGGCATATAAGACGGGTTTTTCCGATAGAAGAAACAGATCTTTATATACTGATTTTTCTTCCGATTCGGCATCAAATGTCCGTGCAGTGTGACCCGATTCAAGATGGGATGCCAGTTTTTCAGCAACAGCTAACCCTGCAGAGATTTTCTTATCTCCGCTTTTTGCTTCTTTTTTCAGTTTATCAACTCTTTTTTCAACTGATTCAAGGTCTTTCAGAATCAATTCATCCTCTATAATTCGAATATCACGTCCGGGATCCACAGAACCTTCCACATGGATAATATCATCATCATCAAAACAGCGTACTACATGAACAATTAAGTCTACCTCCCTGATATGGGATAAGAATGCATTCCCTTTTCCTTTCCCCTCTGAGGCACCTTTCACAAGACCGGCTATATCCACAAATTCGATAGTGGCGGGGGTGTTTAGTTTTGGCGTTACCAGTTCACAAAGAAGGTTGAGTCGTGAATCGGGTACTGTAACCAACCCGATATTCGGATCAATGGTGCAAAAAGGAAAGTTTGCCGATTCTGCCCCGGCATTGCTCAGTGCATTAAATAGTGTGGATTTACCGACATTTGGCAAACCTACAATTCCGCATTTTAAATTCATTCTTATTGTTTGAAAATGTTGAAGAGATATGTATAAAACGTTTACTGCGAGCGAGTTATTAATCCAGAGAAATTTGCTCAATGAATTCCTGTTCTGGTAATAAAACTGCGGTCAGTTTACCGTAACCAAGTTCATTGTATACGCAGCCGGTATCAATGCCAATCATTTTTTGTTTCCTGATTGGATATGGCCGGGGTGTATGGCCAAATACTACAGTTTTTTCCCATGGAACTTCAATAGCATTGAGATGTTCTCTGCCCCAAAGAAAAAAATGTTTAGCTGATGAATCATCTATGCTTTGTTCGATAGTGAGGTGTGGCGGAATTCCCGCGTGTACAAAAAAATAGTCTTTGGTATCATAGTACAATACTGTGTCAAGGTAAAAATCGAGGTGATCGACAGGCACGTCATGCGGACGCCGAATATTGTTATAGGATTTCAGTGTACTCTCCCCTCCGTTGTAAATCCAGTTATCAAGATTATTGCCTGAAATGGCATCAAGCAGCATTTGTTCATGATTGCCTCTCAGGAAAATGCATTCCCTGTCGTATCTCACATCAAGGAGAAAATCCACGACTTCTTTAGAGGACGGGCCCCTGTCAATATAATCACCAACAAAAACATGCGTAGCATCTTTATAAGGTTTTAGTTTGGACCATAATGTTTTTAACGTACGAACACAGCCGTGGATATCTCCGATTGCAATAATTTTCTTGTCCATTATCGGTTTCAGGCTTCTATTAATCCCCTGCCTTTTTTCTTAATTCTATTTTCCTTTTTCAGGCTTGTTAAAACTGCATCAAGAATACCATTCACAAAATTGCCGCTTTTTCTTGTTGAATATTCTTTTGCCAATTCGATAGCTTCGTTAATGGTTACTTTTGTGGGTATATCTTCAAAATTGAGCAGCTCTGTGATGGCCATACGCAATAATAATTTATCGATTACGGCAAGCCTGTTCACTTTCCAGTTATCAATGTGCTGATCAATGATTAGATCCAGGTCAGTTGTGTTATTTATGGTAACAATCAGTAATTTTTCGGCAAACCTTATTCCATCAGTGTCATCTTTCAGTAAAAATTTGATAATATGTTTACTCGCATCCTGTGTAGAATTTTCTCCGATTTCTACGGCATAAATTGATTTGAGTGCAGCCTCTCGGGCCGCTCTGCGGTTTTGCATGAAAAATAAAAGACTTACAAAGTTTCTAAAGACTCGTAAGTTACGAAGCTTTCAGCTCAGCCGAAAGAACGAAGTTTTTGTAATGTTGCGATTCAACATCAAGCCTTACTATATTTGTTATTGAAAAGGGTTCATAGCTCAGTTGGTTAGAGCGCCACGTTGACATCGTGGAGGTCGGCAGTTCGAATCTGCCTGAACCCACTCCATTCTATACGGGAAAAACTATCCATTCAGATCAGTTTTACCATATTTCTTTTCTTTTGAATAGTCTGAAATAGTTGAAAATGCTCAAGCCATAAGAAATAATACCATATTAAATCAACTACTTAAACCAATATAAATTAAAACTGACATGTAAATAAAAAACAGGAAGACACCTGTATATAACGGAATATGCAGCTTATTTTTTATGTTTCTCCGGAATCCGGGGGCAAATAACATCGGTAATAAAATGATAAAACCAAATAGCCAGGCACCAAGGGAGTTAAGAAGAACACTTTTTATGGTATCAGGCGACGTGAAACCCGGGAAAATAAATTCACCATTCATCTTTTCAATAATTTTCCACCCATAATATTCAATCAACAAACTGCCGGCAAGGGTAACCGGCACAAGCAACATCATTTTTTTCTTCATGGTTTTTGTAATTAGATTTAGACAGATTGCTTTATGATATTGGTGACTATAAGCTTTTACCTGATTAAAGATTTCAAAGTTTCAATAACGAAAAAAGAAGGATAACCTGAAATCCCGTTTAAATTTCTTTTTGTTTTCCCGCTTGCGGGATATATTCCATGCTGAAAAAATATTTCGAAATATCATCCTCTATTCATGATTAACGAACCGTCTTTTTTTCCGAATCACGCCGGGTGGATTGAAGTGATATGCGGAGGAATGTTCAGCGGAAAAACAGAAGAACTGATTCGGCGTGCCAGACGTGCCTTTATCGCAGGGCAACAGGTTGTGATTGTAAAACCTGCCCTCGATAACCGGTACAGTGATAGTGCCGTAGTTTCTCATGATGACACATCCCTGCCCGGCATTACCGTTAACACTGCCGACCAAATTATCCTTCTAACCTCATCAGCCAAAGTGGTTTGCATCGATGAAGCCCAATTTTTTGATGACAGAATCGTGGATGTGGCAAATACACTTGCGAATGACGGAAAACGTGTGATTCTTGCCGGGCTGGATATGGACTATCTCGGCCGGCCATTTGAACCGATGCCACAGTTACTGGCTATCGCGGAATATGTAACCAAACTCCATGCAATTTGCGCAGAAAGCGGAATGCTCGCACATTTCTCACAAAGGGTGGTTGAAAATACAGATAAGGTTCTGGTCGGTGAAAAAGATGCCTATGAACCACGATCAAGACAGTGTTTTCGCCCACCACTGGATAAAAAACGGGGCAAACCTCTCCCCCCTATTCATCAAACTAACCGGAAAACCGAAACCCAGGAAGATCATTAAATGGAAATAATCAGAGGTGCTATTGGCATGGTTGCAATCATTGGTATTGCTCTTGCATTTAGCAATAACCGCAAAGCCGTCAACTGGAGACTCGTTGGCACAGGGCTTGGAATTCAATTTGTGCTGGCCATCTTTATATTAAAAGGCACCGTTATGGCAGAGTTCTGGGCACCATTAGGCTGGCCCAAAGCCTTTTTTAGCTGGGTTTCCAGCTTTTTTGTTATAGTACTTGATTTTACGACAGCGGGTGCAGAATTTATTTTCGGTGATCTGGCGAAAAGTCCGGGAATGGAAGGAAGTATAGGCCATTTTTTCGCATTCCAGGTACTGCCTACAATTGTCTTTTTTGCATCTCTTACGGCCATTTTCTATCACTACGGTATTCTGCAGAAAGTAGTGGATGTTATGTCTCGCGGGATGCAAAAGCTGATGGGGACGTCAGGAGCAGAGTCTTTATCAGTTGTCGCTAACATCTTTGTGGGGCAGACAGAATCACCATTGGTCATTAAACCTTACATTGATAAAATGACCCAATCCGAACTCCTGACTATTATGACCGGTGGTATGGCTACAATCGCCGGCGGTGTAATGGCTGCGTACGTACAAATGCTTGGAAATTCATACTCCTTAGCACAAGGTGTGCCACTGGATGTTGGCCGCCTGATGTTTGCTGAGCAGCTGCTTGGTGCCAGCCTGATGGCGGCACCCGCAGCACTGGTTATTGCAAAAATTTTATTTCCTGAAAGAGAAGAACCCGTCACAAAAGGAAATGTGAAAATGAGTGTGGAAAAAACCGATGCCAATGGCATTGATGCTGCTGCAACAGGAGCCGGTGTAGGACTGAAACTCGCTCTGAATGTTGGTGCCATGTTATTGGCTTTTATCGCTCTTCTGGCAATGGGCAATTATTTTCTATACGAAATTGGAGAATTAACCCGTATCAACGCTATCTTTCCTGATTTTGAGCTCACCATTCAATCGCTGCTTGGATGGATTCTTGCCCCTCTTGCTTTTATTGTGGGAGTACCCTGGGCTGATGCCGTTAATATGGGCTCACTTCTGGGCACTAAAGTTGTGCTGAACGAATTTGTAGCCTACCTCCAATTGGCAGAGATGGTTGAACAGGGAATTCTTAGCCCGAAAACAATTACAATGGCTACTTTTGCGTTATGCGGTTTTGCCAATTTCGCCTCTATTGCCATACAAATCGGGGGAATCGGAGGATTGGCTCCCGGCCGGAAGTCAGAATTGGCAAGTTTTGGATTACTGGCGGTTCTCGCGGGTTCACTGGCAAACCTTATGACAGCCACGATTGCAGGCATGCTTTTTTAACATAGTTCTGTCACAAATTTAACATGATCAATCTATTCATCTTAGCACTTAGTACGTTCATAAACTGCTTTAATGTTATCTCAAATCCTGTCCTGTTTAAATGCATCAGTAATGATCAGGAAGTTGTTGTGGCAACAATTAATGGCGAACCGCTCCATCTCTCCGAATTGCAATACCATTTTAACCGTAACCCGGTAAATGATTCGGAAGGCTCAATTTCAGAACAGCTCCGGGAATTTCTTCCAGCTTATGTATTCTACAAACTTAAGTTATTGGAAGGCCTTGAAGCAGGTTTTGATCGTGACGAAGACCTGCTATCCGAACACCGGGAATTTGCCCGTGAAGCTGCCTATAGCTATTGGCTCGAAAATCCCATTAAAGATGATATGATTAATACATTCAAAAAGAGATTACTGGAAGAACGGAAGGCATTTCATATTTTGGCTGAGGTCCATTCCGGTGCCACTGCACAAGAAGATTCAGCAGCTTTTGCACGGATAATGGAAGCCCGGAAGCAACTTCTGTCAGGTGCCGATCCCGAAGACGTAAATCTAAAATTCAGTACTCAGCGAAACGGAACCCCAATGGGAGGGTCTCTCCCCTGGATTACTGCAGGCAGAACCGTTCCGGAATTTGAAGATGGACTGTTTGCATTAGACACAGGTGAAATTTCAATGCCTGTTCGTTCGCAATTCGGTTACCATATCATCTACCTTGAAGAAATTAGAAACCGATCGCCTGAGCGCCTGGTCAGCCATATATTTTTTCATCCTGCAGATGATGATTCAATAATGATTTTGGCAGAGAATGCATACAAAGCCCTTGCAGCAGGAGAAGACTGGAATGAAGTTTCCGCCCAATACAGTATGGATAGCGCCACGGCATCCCGTGGTGGAACCGTGGGCTGGGTTGGTTACGGAATGCAATTTCCTGAGCCTTTTGTGGATGCAGTGATGCAGATCCCCGCAGATGAACCCTATTCAAAGCCAATCGGGATGGAATATGGATATCATATCATCAGAATAGATTCAGTGATGACTTTTGTGAATGATGACCAATTTAACGAGTATGCAATGAACCAATTACAGCGGTTACAGCGGATATCACCGGTTCGAGAGGATGTTTATTCTTACCTGAAAGAGTTGGGAAATCTGAAGGTTCATGAAAACATCAAAAACGAGATCCTGTCGCAAAACGAAATAAACATGAGCTTACTCCATGAGATTCATGATGAAGCCATTCTGACCTATTTTGATGAAGATATCCCTGTAACTCAACTTATCAAATTTCTGGAATCTCACGGGCAAACCGAATTAAATAATGAAACGATAGTTGAGGAATTTATCACTGAAATCATCCGCGAATCACTCATCCATAGTACATACCATTACCACCCGGAATACATGGCAAGCATGACTGAATTTTTACATGGGCTAATTGTTTTCAAGGTAAATGAGGAGTTTATATGGAATCCTGATTTGATGGAAAGAGAAAAACTGAAACAATTTTACCTTGAAAATATTGACCGTTACCGGTATGGAGCTCTTTTTACCTATTACCGATACAGCAGTGTATCAGACAGTGTGATTGCTGAGGCCCATGCAGTTTTGACTGAGGGCACTGATCCTTTAATGATTGAAATGAGGTTTCCGGATCTTCAGGTTCTTCAGGATTCTACAAGGAACCCGAATACAAATGCACATTCCATACTCAAAAATCTCAATCCAGGCGATATTTCCGCTATTCAAACCAGCGGTTCTCTGAAATACTTTTATTATCTTGTTGGGTTAGAAGAACCCCGTTCCATGACATTTAATGAAGCTTTTTACCGAATTGCCGGCGATTATCAACCTGTTCGTGAAGAAGACTACCTTAAAGAATTAATGAATAAATACCAGGTTGAGCTTTATCCCGATAACATTTGAGTATTCATGCACAGCAGATTTATCATAAATGTATTTTTTTTATTACTCCTTCTTTTTTCCTGCACTGAAAAACGAAGTTCAGCAGACAGAACGGTTATTGCATCAGTTGCAGGGGAAAGGCTCACTCTGCAAAATGCATTAGACGATATACCACCTGAAATGATAAAAGAAGATTCAATACAGACGATCTATTCATATGCAAATCAATGGATTCAATCCAGAATAGCTATCGATCATGCGCAACGAATCGGAATTCAGAATACACCTGAATTTAATAAGAAACTGGAAAGGTACCGAAATCAGCTTCTTGAAACCCTTCTGATAGATAATATCATCATTCAAAACGAAACTGAACTTGAAGTTTCCAGGGAAGAAGCGCAAAATTACTATCAAAGCAATCGAGAACAGTTTCTGCTTGATGAAAAATACATCCGGTTCAGACACCTTACAACAGATACAAGAGCCGCAGCTGAAAATGCAAACCGTGAAATTATGGCCGGACTGGATTGGGAAGAAGTTGTGGAAAGATATAGTGCAGAACCCGAGTTACAACTGCGCCATTCAACACAGTTCTGGCCCATATCACTGGCGGCCTATGACTTACCTCCGGTTAACCAGCAACTGCGGATCATGGGCATAACAGAGCGTTCTCCAATCATTTTTTTTCGCGGACAATACCACTGGGCGCAGATTATGGAAGTACGTACTGAGGGTGAATATCCCGATTTAGAATGGCTCATTCCACAAATTGAACAGTGGTTGAAACATGAAAAGACCAGAAGATTGACAAATGGTTACCTCAGGAATCTTTATCTTCAGGCAGAATCAAATAATGAAATTGAACTGATAAACGTTAGTGAGCTGCAATCACTGATATATCATTAATCCTAACATCGTTCCACTTGATGAAATTTGCACTTACGTTTACCCCTTCACTGCTTTTACTTTATTTTCTGATTATCGTCACATCGCAAACTGTCTGGAGCCAGTCAAATGCAGACCGAATTGTAGCCATTGTGAACGATCGAATAATACTGAAATCTGATGTTGATGATGAAATCCGAACCTTTATGAGACAGGCTGCTGTTGAAGGTTCGGAAATTCCTTTCAATGAAGATTTATGGTACGGCGCCCTCCAAAGTATGGTTGACAATTATGTAATGCTCGAAAAAGCCCAAATTGACTCTATAATCGTAAGTGATGACCTGGTTGACAGGCAAATGGATATGAGAATTAACCAGCTCGTTCGGCAGGCAGGCAGTGAAAGAGCCCTTGAAGAAGCTTTTGGGCAAAGTATTCTTCAAATTCGCGCGGAATTCAGAGACCAATTCCGAGAACAGATGATTGTGCAGGAGGTACAAAACTCCAGGCTGAGAACCATAAATATTACAAGGCCCGAAGTGGAAGAGTTTTTTAACAGCATTCCTCAGGAAAGAATTCCTCTCATTCCTGAACAGGTTGGTGTTTCACAAATCGTAGCCATCCCTCCCCCTCTCGAAGAGGCGAAACAGCAAGCCTATGAAAGAGCAAGAGCACTCCGTGATTCGGTAGTTACACACGGTAGAGATTTTGAAGTTATGGCACGCCTGTACAGTGAAGACGGCACAGCACAACGGGGCGGCCTTATCCCCATGCTTCCTATGTCTGAACTGGTTGCAAACTATTCGGCCGCTGCTTCGGCCCTTCAGCCCGGTGGTATTTCAGAAGTGGTTGAAACACAGTTTGGTTTTCACGTTATACGGCTAAACCGCCGCGTAGCTGACAATATCGAAACCAACCATATTCTCATCAGGGTAGCAGAAGATGCGATAGATGAGCAGGCAGCAATTGATGCATTAATCGCAATTCGGGATAGTGTGTTAATTCATAATGAACGATTCTCAGACCTTGCACGAAGGCATTCGGAAGATGAAGAAACAAGAGGTTTCGGCGGCAGATTATTTGACGAACGTACCGGTTCAAGACTTATACCTATCAGTCAGCTTGAACCGGCACTTTACAGGATTGTGCTATTGCTTGATGAGGAAGGAGAAATATCCGAACCAAGGTCATATAACCCTAGAAACCCGGCTGTGAGCAGGGCTTTCAGAATCGTTCGGTTAGACCGTCATATTCCGGAACACAGGGCAAACCTGAAAGATGATTATGACAGAATCAGGGAACTTGCATTACGGCAAAAACAGGAGATAAAGATGGCGAAATGGATCGAAGATATCAGGAATGAGGTTTACGTTGAATTCAAAATCCCGATTCCTGAGAATATTGATTTCCAAATGCCCATTGAAGAACCGGTATCTCTATAATAATATCTATGAATTCTCCAATTCCAGAGACACCTGAAAAAGCAGCAGCTTTTTTTAGTGAATCTTTCCAGAATATTAAAAATGAAATTGCCAAGACCGTTGTCGGACAGAAAGATGTCGTAGATCAGCTGCTGATTTCCCTGTTTTCGAGAGGGCATTGCGTTCTGGTGGGCGTACCGGGACTTGCAAAAACCCTTCTTATTCAAACATTGGCTCAAACACTGAACCTATCATTCAGCAGGATCCAGTTTACTCCCGATTTAATGCCCGGCGATATTACCGGGACCGAGGTAATTGAAGATGATAAAGAAACCGGCAAAAAAGCATTTAAATTTATAAAAGGGCCGCTATTCGCTAACATTGTACTGGCTGATGAAATAAATCGTACTCCGCCTAAAACGCAGGCTGCACTTCTTGAAGGAATGCAGGAATATAATGTAACTGCTTCAGGACAGACATTCAGACTTGACCGGCCGTTTTTTGTACTGGCAACCCAAAACCCGATTGAACAAGAGGGTACTTACCCCCTGCCGGAAGCTCAGCTTGACCGGTTTATGTTCAACATATGGCTTGACTATCCTGACCTTGAAGAAGAAAAACAGATTGTTAGCCAAACCACTTCTCCCCGGAAGGTAAAAATTGAATCTATTCTCGAAAAAGAACAGATTATCGAAATCCAGGAGATGGTAAGAGAAGTACCACTGCCCGAGCATGTGCTGCATAAAACCGTCTCACTTGTTTCTGAAACAAGGCCCGAAAATCCACGGGCACCCGATTTTGTAAAAAAATACCTGAGCTGGGGAGCCGGTCCGCGGGCTTCACAATATCTTGCACTCGGTGCGAAAACGCGGGCTCTTTCTTTAGGCCGTTATAATGTGGAAATGGACGATATACATGCACTTGCAGTTCCTGTTCTCAGACACCGAATCGTGACAAATTATGCGGCAGAGGCAGAAGGCCTTAACACAGTAGATATCATTCAAAAACTGCTGAAACGTCTTTAAAACCAAGTGTGATGATCTATGGATTTTTTTTTTTTTTTATTCCCGTACTGCCTGCACTATTCATCATTCTGCTTGCCATCATCTCTTTATTTATAGCATGGTGGAGTTATTCACATCTTCAGGTTCTGAAAAAATCCGTTAAATGGGGATTGATCACTTTACGGGCTTCTTCGTTGTTTATTCTTATCCTGCTTTTGCTAAATCCATTTATTACCAGGCAGGTTTCTCTTACCGATAGCCCTGCAGTTGCAGTATATCTTGACAACAGCCAGAGTATGTCTGCAGAACGGGGTGAATATGAAGGATTACAAACATATCAGGGAATTCTTGAAGAATTTGAAACTTTAAAAATGGATCAGCTAACCTATGATTCATTTATTTTTGATGATCTGGCAACTCCGGGGGATAATTTGACTTTGAATGGCATCCGCACAAATATAAGTAATGTGATGGAGCACATCCTGGAAAATGAAACCCGATACCGTGCGGCCATTCTTTTTTCTGATGGCATCATAACACATGGCCGGAATCCCGTTTTTGCAGCACAAAATTTATCTATTCCGGTTATCACAGTGCCTGTAGGCGACACAACAACTGTTAGGGATATTGCAGTGGCTGGTGTAGAGTACGTTCAGACCGGATATACATTTACCCGGCAAACCATACGGGCCGAGGTTCAGCAGGAAGGTTTTGAAGGTGAAGAGGCAACCGTATTTTTTTTAAAGGAAGGTGAAGTGACAGACCGGGAGCCTATTCAATTCTCAGCCGCATCAAGCAGCCAGATTGTGGAATTCTTTGTGGAATTTGACGAACCGGGCTTTTATGATTTTGAAATTCATATTCCGCCACTTCCCGGTGAATTTACAGATCAAAATAACAGGGAAGTTTTTTCTATAGAAATTTTGGATGATAAAACAAGAATTCTTTCTCTGGCTTTTGAAGTTCATCCCGATGTTGCTTCTATAAGGAGGCTGATTGCCACCGACCAGCAAAATGAGCTGATAACATCTACATACCTGGGCAGTAACCGGTTTGCCGGTGACGATCCGAGAAACACCCGGGAACCTTTTGACCTGATTGTACTTCACGGTCTGCCAGAGGCTGGGACGCCTTTATTTGATTGGATTGAAGTACAAGACACCCCACTCCTTTACACAGCACTGCCGCGAAGTTATCAACATAAAGGTTCCGGTGAAATGTCGGGGGTCATTGGTTTCAGAACTCAGGGATCCGGCAGTTCTGTGAATGTGCAGATTGACAATTTTCTTGGCGGTATTTCGCATCCTCTTCTCGAGGTGGAAGCCGTGAATTTCCAGAGGTTGCCTTCACTAATATCCTACCAATCTGTGTATCAGATATCACCGGCGTCACAGGAACTTGCCGGGCTGCTGTTCCAGCGGCTCGAAACCGAAATTCCATTTTTAATTGCTGTAGACACATCCGTTCGCAGAATCGCATCTGTAAATGCTTTTGGCTGGTTTCGTTTTGAGCAGAATCAGCAAGTGGAAACGCGACGGTTTTTTACCCAGCTTTTCACAAACCTGGTTTCATGGACTTCCACTCCTCCCGACCAGCGTCGACTCACAATTGAACCGGTCAAATCTGAGTTCAATGAAAATGAGGAAGTTGAAGTTCGCGCTTTTTTGTTTAATGAACGGGGTGAACCGGAAGCTGAAGCATTGATAACCGTTGATGTTTTTGATGGCAATATCCCGGAGCCGCTAAACAGTTTCAGGATGAATCATTCGCAAAATGAAGCGTATTCAGTGGGTATCGGTAATTATCCACAGGGAATATACCGGATCGAAGCGCGAGCCATAAAAAATGACCGCGAAATCGGAACTGCGGAATCCCGTGTTAATGTACGTCAGTCTTTTATTGAATTTTTGACTACCAAAAGAGACGATGCCCTGCTTGAAACACTTGCAGAGATCACCGGTGGCAGATTTCTTGAGAGTCATCAATTTGATGACTTACATGCCTACCTGTCTGAGATAATTTCCAGTGAACCAGATGAAATTTTCTCAGAAAATTTTTTCTACCTGCACCGTAGCGGAGCCTGGTTTTTATTAGTAGTGCTTCTGCTTGCAGGTGAATGGCTGTTAAGGCGGTCCGTATCTCTCCCATAACCGAACATCAGAACGGGTTATATATTGAGAAATTCATGGAATATGGGTTACTTGGTTGCAGAGTACCGTATCTGATAACAAGATTACAGAACAACGGAATTATGGAA
>SKKO01000328.1 GCA_007123715.1 Balneolaceae bacterium
AAGAGAAAGAAGAGAAAGAAGAATTTGATCCGATTTTGGGTGATCTGAAAGACAATGGCAGCAGTTCTGAACCGGAAGAATCAGGTGACGAACGCGTCAAAGCCTCACCGCTTGCCCGTAAAATAGCCGAGGATAAAGGAATTGACCTTAAAAGTGTAAAAGGTTCGGGGCCTGACGGCAGGATTGTTAAAAAGGATATTGAAAATTATAAACCGGAAACCAAAAAACCGGCAGCTCCGTCTGTATCTTATGCCTCAGAAGAATCAGAGGATGTGAAAATCTCACAAATGAGAAAGGCGATTGCAAGAAGGCTTTCAGAAAGCAAATTTACGAGTCCGCATTTCTATGAAACCATAGATATTGACATGGAAGCTGCTATAACAGCACGCGAAAGCCTGAATAAAGTTAGTGACGTAAAAATCAGTTATAATGATATTGTGGTTAAAGCCTGTGCTGCGGCATTACGCAGGCATCCGGCTGTTAACTCATCGTGGCTTGATGATGTAATCCGCAAACATGGCGATGTGAATGTTGCCGTGGCCGTTGCCATAGATGATGGTCTCATGACACCGGTAATTCGTAATGCCGATAAAAAAATGCTGACACAAATATCAGCGGAAACCCGTGAGCTTGCAGGCCTCGCCCGCGACCGTAAACTGCAGCCCGAACAGATGGAAGGCAGCACGTTTACCATCAGCAATCTCGGAATGTTTGGAATTGAAGAGTTTACAGCCATAATCAATCCGCCAAATGCCTGTATTCTTGCAGTTGGTGCGATTCGTGATGTGCCGGTTGTGAAAAACGGTGAAGTAGTTCCCGGAAAACGGATGAAAGTCACTTTGTCAAGTGACCATCGTATTGTGGATGGGGCTAAAGCCGCTGAATTTCTGAATACATTGCGTCAGATGATCGAGAATCCTTTGAGCATGCTTTTATAAAGAAAGGATCAAAATCCCGGCCTGGTAAATTTGGTTTTTACGGTATCCGTTGAGATGCTGCCGAATATTCCGATACCGCCTTCCACATTATAAATAATGTTTGGTATTTCACCGGGCGAGAGGGTAGAACCCCCAAGCTGTACCTGCTGGGAACGGATCAGATCGTTTATGTTTCTGTCCACAAGACTGGTTACCACAAGGGATTCTCCGTAAAAAGCCACTCCGATCCACGGAAAGCGTAATGTGATGGTACCATCAGGGTTTATGTCAAAATTTCCTTCGTTAATCAGTCCGGATGAGTTAATAATCACATCAGCCAGTTCAATATTTTCATCCTCAAATGAAGCCTTGTAAAATGGAGTGAGATTTTCCTCCTCCGGTTCAAGTGCAACCGAACTGAATACAAATACATTCTGCGAACCCGTGCGCAATGCCTGGGAGATCGTTATCTCAAGCTGATTTTGCGATTGATAAACTACAGATTCAGGTACATCACTTATGATGTCGAATGTATAGGGTACGGTAGTAACGGCCCGGATTACTTCCGGGCGGTCATTAAAAGTAACATCAAGCCGGTATGTCCTTCCCGGTTCTACCATATATTCCGTATTTACAGGCACGAAAACACCGCCATCGTCCAGGGAAAACCTGTATGGAAAAACTTTATCATCGGTGCCATTTTCATTGAGAAGCGTAATCTGAACAATTGCAAGCATTAACACATTATTGGCCGCATCAAAAAACTCGTTTACCGGAGATGTTTTGGTAACCTGAACGTGAGGCAGGGTACGATTGGCAACGGCATACGCTTCTGCCACTACATACTCTGTATATTCATCCTGGCTGGTGATTTCACAGGAGCCAAGAAAAATCCATATTCCAATCAAAGAAACCATGACTGCGGCTTTTGCAAATTCCGGGAACTTTAAAAAGCCTTTGTGTTTTGTTGTGACGATCTTTTTTTTAAGCATTCTGTTTACCTAAAAATTTACAGTGTAAGAAATGGATGGTACAATCGGGAGCTGGCTAATATCTTCCCTTACGATCGGATTTTCATCAAAATCGTAATTATAGAACCAAACATTCCGGCGTGAATATACATTGATGATTTGTATTTGCCATTCGGCATCACCAAGATTAAAAAACCGGCCGCTTCTGATAAACGAAATATCCATTCGATGGTAGGAGGGGAGCCGGGATGCATTAATATTGCCAACGATGATGGCATCTCTCACTGTATTGTCCCATGGGATACCGGTGAATTGCGTTCGGCCCAATGGCTCAGTGTATGCCTGGCCTGTAGCGTAATTAAACACAGTATTGGCGGTCCAGCGGGATGATAGCCGGTAACTCGCAACGAGGTTTATATCGTGTGTCCGGTCATATTTTGGCGGATAAAACCTTGCCCGGGTTGGGTCGTCCAGTATGGGAGTGTTAAATCCTGGAAATTTTCGCCGGGTTATTCCGAAAGTGTACCCGATAAAACCTGTCAGTTTACCGCTCTGTTTTTCCAAAAACAGTTCAACTCCATAAGCGTACCCCTCACCAAACCGGAAGAGTTCACTGTATTCGAGCCCTGCAGCGTCATTTACAAACGGATCGAGTTCAAAAAGGTCCCGCATGGTGCGATAATAGATTTCGGCATCAAAGCCATATCCGGAAAACGGAATGGTTTTGGCTCCGATCACGAACTGGTCTCCATATGCCGGTGGCACTCCTTCCCCGGAAGTGAGCCATAAATCAAAGCCTGAAAAGGCTTCATTGGTGATTAGCGACAGGTATTGATAATATCTGCCATATGCTGCCTGGAGACGGATACGGGAAGCCGGGCGGTGTTCCACAGAAAGACGCGGTTCGACTCTTGCATAGTTACCTTCAGAAAATGAATTCAGCCGTACGCCTCCATTGATGATCCATTCATCTGAAGGCCTCCAGCGGTTCTGCAGGTATGCAGACAAATAGGTTGACTCAATTTTGCTGTTGAATGTCTGCTGATTGTCGAATCTGTCACGAAACCGGAGCGCAATGTTTCCGGCCCATATTCCAGTAGAAACCGTGTGTTTTTCATTCGGCAGATATTCAATGTCTGCCTTCAAAGAAAAATCGAGGATATCATTATCACGTTCAAAAGCTGTGCCTGCAATTTCGAATTGAGGCCGGTTAAAGTATCTTGATCCTGTAACTGTGACGAAGCCAAACAATTCATTGCTGATAATGCGCCTCCATTGGGTTGTAACCGTCTGGTTGCCGTAAGTAAGCCGGATATTTGCATCTTCCTGGAAAGGGAACGCAACATTATCGTTGCCGGAGTAAAATGCGACAGATAAGCGATCATTTTCAGATGCGTCATAATTCAATTTGCCGTTGATATCATAGAAATAGAAAAGGCTGGGTACATTATCAATTGTTTGCCTGAATACGGCCAGGATGGGTTCAAGAGTTGATCTTCTCACGGCTAACATCCATGAACCCCGGCTGTACGGACCTTCAATGGAAGCGCGTGATGCAAGCAGGCCAAGGCTTACCGTACCCTGTGTTTCCATACGGTTTCCGTCTTTATTGTATACAGTTAATACCGAGCCAATTCGGCCGCCATACTCAGCGGGATAACCCCCTTTATAGAGTCGTACGTCTTTAACGGCATCCGGGTTAAATGTTGAGAAAAAACCAAAAAAATGGGTGGGATTATATACAGTGGTCTCATCCAGCAGAATCAGTGTCTGATCGGGACTGCCTCCGCGAACGTACAGTCCGCTCGAAAAATCGGAAGCCGCTTTTACCCCTGGAAGCAGCTGTACGGAACGGAAAACATCCGGTTCAATAACGGAGGGTAAATCCTTGATAAGCTGGGTGGCTATCTGTGCAGTGCCTATATTTCGCTGTTCCTCGCGATCAGCATCAGCTTCAACTACGAGAGCATCCAGTTCCACCCCTTCCGGCACCAGTTCAATATTCAGTCGGATATTTTGGCCTGCTTCTAATGTGATTTCCCTCTCAAAGCGCCTGAAGCCGATATAACTGGCCGCAAGCGTGTAGGTTCCGGGAGGAATGTTGGTAATTGTGTAGTAGCCGGAAGTATTCGACGAGGCTCCCCTGTTGATGTCCATCAAAGCGATATTTGCCAAAATGAGGGTTTCGCCCGTGCGGCTGTCGGTGATATACCCATTTACAGAAGCAGTTTCCTGAGCATGAATTGCATAAGCCGGCAATAGTGATAAAAGGATGAATAGAGTAAGGTGAAACTTCAAGATAAGTTGTTAGCCGTTTGTAATTGTTTTATTTGATCTCGTTCTTACACGTATAAAAGAAAAAAATGTTGTACAGTTTGTAATCATTCTTTCTATTTGCGAGATTTAATGAAGTGTACGAATTAGATGATATTATCGTTATCTTAACACGATACAATCGTTTAATGACGATTTCAGTTCCTTGACACATTGATCACTGATAACTGATTTGGGGGTGTACTGGATTCGACGGGTTGAGTACATTCACAGGTTGCATGCCGAGTTCGTCCGATGAATCTCGTAAAAAATCATCATGGAAAAAAGTAATTGACAACAATTACACATACCGACTCGCAGCTTAAACTGACGAGTCCGTTCCACCGGGTGTTTGTCTGTTGACCCCGCCCGGAGCGTCGACTTAAACAGGCTATTCCGAAGCGCGTGTCTGCCGCGTGGCTGGAGAACACTAATGCAGAATAGGGTGGTGTTGCTTTGCAGCTGAGCATGGCATTACACGAAACCTTAATCAGCAGCTAAGCATGTAGACGCTTGCAGGATTGCCGATTCGGACCGGGGTTCAACTCCCCGCACCTCCACTAAATGAAGGCCCCACAATGTTTTATTACGTTGACGGGGCTTTTTATTTAGTAAAAAGTGGTATTGTTAATGAGTTGTGTTATTGCGAAGCAGTGCTTCGCGGTTCAACTCCCCGC
>SKKO01000052.1 GCA_007123715.1 Balneolaceae bacterium
ATCAATTTTATTATTTTATTCTCCATCACACCAGTTTAATACGTTGCCTGTATCTGATTGTCTAAATCCTTAAAATATCTGTTTCACCACCTATTTGGAATTCACCTTTTAAAGTTTCATAAAGGTTTTACAATAGTGAGGAGTTCTTATAGATTTGACGTCTATGAGTGAACAAAATGAATTTCAATCTCTTCGAGATCTTCTAAACAGAATTCGGGAAATTTCCCAAAAAGGAGAGGATACTTCTGTTGGAGAGATTATTGAGATGGTGGGTGAACGCTCTTATGGACCACTCTTATTAATTACCGGACTCGCTACACTTGCCCCAATAATCGGAGATATTCCCGGCATACCAACCTTATTAGGCGCCATAGTCTTTCTTTTCTCAGCACAATTATTATTAGGCAAGGAGCATTTCTGGCTTCCAAAGTTTTTGCTAATGAAATCCATTTCCAGCAAAAAGCTTGACAAGGGTATTCAGTGGCTGGAATCACCGGCCAGGGTAATAGACAAGCTGCTGAAACCCAGATTAAAGGTGTTGGTAAAAGACACAGCTGTTTATTTGATTGCTTTTATGTGCCTGATGATTGCTTCTGTAATGCCTATAATGGAGTTTGTGCCATTTAGCGCAAATATTGCCGGCGTTGCACTTACTGTTTTTGGCCTGGCACTGATTGCCAGAGACGGTTTGCTGCTCGTTCTCGCATTGCTGCTAACGCTTGCAATAGCATTCATCATCATCAGTGTACTCATTTAGTTTATGGTAAAGACAGAAGTGTGATAAATTTTAAATTTGAGATCAGCATATTTAAAATAGGTATTGTAATATCATTAATTTTATCGTTCGTATATTCCTTCCGACCTTCAATTTATACATAGTGAACTTTTTGCAATAAACTATTGAATTATGTTCCCGGTTTTAGGACTCGGTTATAATCAGGTTCATTGCGGTGGATGTATAGTTCTGCCGGTTTTCCATTCACCGTTACCTTCGCTTCTGAGACACAAGTGGGACTAAATCTCAAACAAAATTATTTGCGGTTAAAATGGGTAATTAGTGTCTTTAATGTACGGGTAGAAGTAAGCTTTTAGTGACCGTTTGCTATAAACCGTACGTCGCAATCCGGGCGGAATGATGTCGTGAAAGCTTGAGAAAAAAACTGTGCTATTGTTACAGATAACGAATCACCACATCTAAACCCAGAGAGATCCGTTTTCACGTACTGGGACCACCTTTTCCATAATTGCCAGTCAAAAGTAAAAGAAAGATTTTTTTGACAAAAAGGTTTGCCATAATATAAATTCATTGAAATTTTCATATAACTAAAGTTTAAATGGCAAATAGAATAGCAATTATTTCGGATATACATGGAAATGCCCAAGCTTTAGAGGCCGTTCTTTTAGATATAGGAAAAAAAGATATTGATTCTATTATTTGTCTGGGTGACGTAGCAACTTTCGGGCCTTCTCCATGCGAAACCATACAAATGATTCAAAAATATAATATCTCTTGTGTAATGGGTAATCATGAAGAGGCTTTATTAGACCCTGAGAGAGCGAGTGATTATGCGATTGATGGAGAAGCTTTACAAAATTCTATCTATTGGTGTTTAAATAAACTAGATGAAAAAGATATATCATTTATTAAATCTTTTAAAAAAACGCTGCATGTTGCACTTCATGATGAAATGAATTTGCTATGCTATCATGGTTCTCCTGAATCAACTACCGGCTCCATTCTACCGACAACTACGCCGGAAGAACTAGATTCATTAATTAGTTTCAGTCACTCAATAAAAATAGCCATTGGTGGCCATACTCATTTTCAAATGTATCGAAAGCATAGAGAAACCATTATTGTAAATGCAGGAAGTGTGGGTTGTGCTTTTATGAATCCATTTTTATCCCCCCCTGTCCCATCTTATTTACCAGTTGCCGAATATGCAATTATTGAAATCCGGCAAAAAAATATATCTGTAGAGCTCAAAAGTATTGAATTTGATTTCTTGAAATTCCAAAGCTTAATTCTTCAATCAGATATACCATTAAAAGGTTGGTGGGAAGGGGAATTCAATCGTATAAATAGGGGACTTGATTTTTGATAAACTTTAAAAATAGATTATACTGTATTGGTTACAATCTTATCTAACGATACAACTATGACTACTTTCAGGATAGTATTCGTTTGGCTGCCCGTAATGGTATTCTTGCTAACTCCGGTTTCTGCTGCTTTTCAGGCTGATCCCCTGCCGATTCTGCATCAGGGTTTGTTTGACAGTGAAGAAGTGATCGATATCAGACTGGAAGGGGATATTCGGACGCTTATGAATGACCGCGGCGAAGATCCTTCTTACCATTTCATGAAGATTCATGTTCAAAACGCGGACGTGGATGAATCTCTGGATCTGCGGGTTCGGGTCAGGGGTAATTTCCGCAGGTTAAGAGAAAATTGTGATACTCCGCCTCTTAGATTCAATTTTAGCAGACATGAGGTGCCTGAACATTCACTCTTTGCAGGCCAGCGTTCGCTGAAGCTTGTAGTACCGTGCAAAGGAGAGGAATTTGTAATTCGCGAATACCTAAGCTACAAAATCTACAATTTATTTACTGACTATAGCTTTCGGGTTCGCCTGGTTCGCCTTACCTATCATGATACCGGTAATAATCGAACAACAGATCCGGAATATGCATTTTTAATAGAGCACAAAAACTCTCTGGCTTCCAGAAACAATGCCTCACTGGTAGAACGCATGCAATTAAGGCCTGAAGTCGTAGATCAGGAAGCATTTTTAAGAATGAGCGTATTTGCTTATATGATCGGCAATACCGATTGGTCTGTTCAGTATTTGCATAACATGGAGATGCTTTTTCTGAATGATGAAAAATTATATGTGACAGTACCCTACGATTTTGATTTAGTGGGACTTGTGTCCGCTCCATATGCAAGACCTGAGGAGGCTTTAAAACTGAGATCGGTTAGAGACAGGGTATTCAGGGGGTATTGCCTGGAAGATCTGAGTGTTTTAGATCCCACCTTCGAACAGTTTCAGGAACTCAAACCAGAGATTTATAAGATTATTACAGAAAATACCTTACTTGATGAGCGTTACATTCGATTTGCCACAAACTATTTTGATGATTTCTATGACACCCTGAACAATCCCAGAAAAATGTCACGAGAATTTAGTTATCCGTGTAACACCCGTGGAACGGGTAATATTGTAATAAGCGGCATGCAGAATTGATGACTGACCTAAACCGGCAGAAACGACATTTTAATGATATCGTTTCAATTCCTCTATTTTTATAATTCAGAGCACAACACTATTTATATTCTCATAATTTCAGACCATAAAAAACATCGAAGAAAATAATCATATCAGACTTCTTGCAGCCATCATGTTTGCCGACATTGTGGGCTATACACAAATGATGCAAAAAGATGAAGAAAATGCTAAATCCCTAAGGGATCACCAACGTTCAGTCATCGAAACGTATCTATTAAAATACCATGGGAAGGTATTGCAGTATTATGGGGATGGGACACTAATCATGTTTGGCAGTGCTCTGGGTGCTGTACAATGCGCAAGAGATATTCAGGTTGAGCTCTTAGAAGAGCCAACGGTTCCGATCCGGATTGGTATTCATATTGGTGATATTGTTTATGATGACGAAGGGATTTATGGAGACGCCGTAAATGTTGCCTCTCGCGTTCAATCATATGGAGAAGCCGGTTCGGTAATCATTTCAGAAAATGTATTTAATGAGATTAGAAATCACCCTGGTATTCACGTAGAGTCATTTGGTGAAAAAAAATTAAAAAATATTTCTAAACCGGTAAAATTATACTCTTTGATCTGCAATAACATTGAACTAACCGAAGAAAGCTCTGTTGGTGAATCGGAACAGACAAAAGAGGACGAATCATCAACAGAGGATGAGTCTTCAAAAAAGCAACTGGGTTCTCTCAATCGCGGGGTTTCGGATATGTTCCGAACCTCATACAGAAACCATATCAATCTCAGTGCGATTGCAGATAACAAGTCAAACATCATGATTAGCATTAATGGGATTATCATTTCAATTATCATAGCATCTTTTTCAACAAGAATTGACTCTGGCTCCTTGATGCAATTTCCCACTGCAATTTTATTAATTACCTGTATGATGTCCCTCATTTATTCGGTTTTAGCAGCAAGGCCGCGTGTAAGCAATGAAATAGTAACCCTGGACGACGTGCGTTCTAACCGTTCCAATATTCTGTTTTTTGGTAATTTTCATACCATGGAGCGAGACGATTTTGTGACCGGAATAGAGGAATTGATGACAGACAGTGAGCGGTTGTACGATACGATGGCGCGGGATTTACACGGCCTGGGTTCCGTTCTTTCTAAAAAGTTCAGTTTACTTCGGGTTGCCTATAACATTTTTATGGTGGGCCTTGTCATATCAGTATGCAGCTTTTTACTCGTCTTTATTTTCTAATCTAAAGGTTATAGGCCCCCTTAGATCTGTATTACTTAAGCTTCTGTTTGATTTACACGGTTTATTAGAAAAAATAACCGTAATAAAATGGGTTTCTGAAATAAGTTCAGCTTTTTTAAATACCATCAAATCGATGGGCAGTTTCTGCAACCTGGCTGTACCCGGGCTTCTTAAGTTCCACCCTCGTACCCTCACTGCTGATACAATACAGCCGTTTAAATGCTTAGTCAGAATTAGAAAAAAAAGTACATTAAATCATTAGTTTGCTTATCATTATATGAGAATTTTTTAATATTTTAGGCTTTACTGCCCTAACTATCGTGTAAATAATACTGGCTGACGGGATCATGAACTCGAAAATTTTCATATCGTACCTTGCGATTGGTGTACTCCTGCTGTTTTTTGCCTCATGTGATAAAATATATGAACCCATTACCGTGCGCGGAAAAGTTGTTGATGTGAATACCTCCCAGCCGGTATCGAATGCGATTGTTACAATCACATCTCCACAGGATATGGCCGCACAAACGTTTAGCAACGAAAACGGAGAATTTCTTTTTGAGGAAGTTGCGGTTGACAGTGTCATTGATATAACAATTTCAGCATTTAAAGAAGGTTTTACCACAGAAACCATCACCCTTCTCGCAGCTCCCGAAAGAGAGTTGATTGTACCAGATTTTAAAATCAGAAACATGCAAACCGGCCAAAACGGGGATAATGGTGATCCGGCCGGGAATGGGGGTAGTGCCAAGGCCATTCAATTAGTAAGCATTGGTTCAACGATTCTTAACATTGCAGAAACAGGCGGGGGCACATCTAGTTCATTCACATTTGTTGTACTTGATTCCACAGACACCCCATTGAGGACAGGCAACGCTATAGACGTAGAGTTTCGTATAGTAGATGGACCCGGTGGCGGAGAATCCATATCACCCTCCACTGTCAGGACAAATGAAAATGGCACAGTTTCTTCAAGTGTTTTTGCCGGAAATACTGCCGGGAATATGAAAATTGAAGCAAAAGTAACCTTACCGGATTACGGAATCGTTATACGCTCTGCACCTATTGCATTAACCATACATGGCGGTTTCCCCAATCTTGAACACTTTAGCATTGCTGTTAATGCTTCATCACCAGTGAATATTCCCGGTTATCTTTTAGGGTTCAGGACAGCTATTGACGTACTCTTGGGTGATAAATTCAGTAATCCTGTAAAACCGGAAACACCCGTTTATTTTAACACGAACGGCGGGGTAATTCAGGGCTCCGGACTTACAGATGGAGATGGTCAAATTCAGGTTGATCTGATAGTAGGTAATCCTTTACCACCAAACGGATTTGCAACATTACGTGCACACACCTTTGATGAAAATGAAAATCAGATATCACGGGAAACCATTGTGCTGTTTTCGGGGCCACCTAACCCTTCTTTTGTAAACCTCATCCCGAACAATTTCAATTTTCTTCCTGAAGAAAAACGGGATTATACATTAACGATTACGGACACTAACGGAAATCCATTACCCGCCGGGACAACTATCTCGATTGAAACAAATGATGATATTGAAATAGTTGAAGATAGTTTTGAGGTACCAAGTACGTTATTAACAGGCAGAAACAGAACCGTTTTTGTATTCACTGCTACGGCAGCAGAAGAATTTAGTGGTTCCACCACATTCAAAATAACCATAACAGCACCTGCTATAGAACCACTGATTTTAGATTTTCCATCATAAGTGTTCAAAACATTTAGAGAATTTAGAGAAATTGTATTTTCGATTGAATTTAGCAAGGTAATTCGAATTTTTTAAACTAATCCCCCTCCCTTAAAGCGGGATTGATATTAATGAACCGGCAGATAATAGATGGATTTCGCTACGTGGGAATAAGACGGCCATTTCATTCATGAATCATGCACCTGCAAATTGAATCATTCTGTTCATGCAATGTATATTTTGTCTCTAAACAGGTTATCTTTACTCTATATCCTGTAAAAAGAATCATCTGCATTTTATGAAAATCGTATCTGCTCAAGAGGCTGTCAGTCATATCAAGTCCGGAGACCATGTATTTGTACATACTGCAGCTGCCGCACCGGTTCAACTGATAGAAGCTTTAACTGAAAGACATCCCGAACTTTCCGGAGTTAAGCTTTTCCATATGCATACCGAAGGGCCTGCTCCTTATGTTAATCCCGAATATAGCAGCTCATTCCAGACAAAAGCATTTTTTGTGGGGGGTAATGTAAGAAAGGCCGTTGAAACAGGAGAAGCCGATTATATACCCGTATTCCTGAGTGAAATTCCGAAATTGTTCAATAAAGGCATAATCAAGCTTGATGTTGCACTTGTAAATGTAAGCCCGCCTGACAAACACGGTTACTGTTCGCTGGGTGTTTCAGTAGATGGTTCAAGGGCGGCGCTGAATAACGCGAAACTCGTGATTGCACAGTTGAATCCCAATATGCCCAGAACACATGGCGATGGAATCGTTCACAAGTCATGCATTCATTATGGAGTACATGTTAATGATGCACTTCCGGAGCACCATTCCTCAGATCTTACTGAAATGGAATTGAAAATAGGCCGTCATTGTGCCGAACTCGTGGAAGATGGCGCCACTCTTCAAATGGGTATCGGATCTATCCCGGATGCAGTACTCGCATCCCTCGATCACCACAAAGATTTAGGTGTCCATACCGAAATGTTTTCTGACGGCTTAATCCCTTTACTCGAATCAGGTGTGGTAAATAATTCCAAAAAGAGTATCCACCCTAACCGAACCGTTGCATCTTTCCTTGTTGGAACAAGAAAATTGTATGACTTTGTGGACGATAACCCTAATGTAGCCATGCTCGACTGCAGCTATGTAAATGATTCAAAAGTGATCCGCAGAAATCCGAAGGTAACGGCAATCAACAGTGCTATTGAAGTAGATCTTACAGGACAGGTATGCGCCGATTCCATTGGAATCCGCCAGTATTCAGGAGTAGGTGGCCAAATGGATTTTATCCGTGGAGCATCCCTTTCTGAAGGCGGCAAGCCTATTATAGCTTTGCCTTCTGCTACAAGCAGAGGAGAATCCAGAATTGTATCTTTCCTTAAACCCGGGGCCGGTGTTGTAACTACCCGGGCGCACGTTCATTATGTGGTTACTGAATATGGTGTTGCCGATCTTTACGGCAAAGGTCTGCGAGAAAGAGCGCGGATGCTTATCGACATCGCACATCCGCACCAACGGGAAAGTCTCGAAAAAGAAGCCTTCGAACGATTTAAAAAATTCTGACAAAGAACGGCATTTATATAATTCGGTTAAACAGCGGTTATATGTTAACTTTCCAATTATTAACCAATAACCTTCTTTCTGCATGAAGAAATTTGACAGGATTAACATATTTAAAAGTAATTCCGGAGATTTAAAAAATTTTACAGACAACCTCGGATCACTGAACCTTGAATCCTCTTACTATTTGTTGATCCTGGCAGGGCGTTATAAAGCCGGGAAAACACGGTTCCTTAAAAAATTGAAAGAAAAGATCGGTGAGTTTGAAACGATTAATCTGCGTGATGTAATCTCTTCTGACGAGGAAGCATCCTACAAAAATATCGATGAGATGTTTAAATATATTGGTGAAACTGAAAAAAATATTTATTTCCAGAACGGTGATTGCCTTGCCGGGGAATATACCGGTTATACTAACTCTTCAGTTAGATATGCCACACCCCAGGAAAAATATCTTCTTAAAAAGATAATTGGCAGCGAACGGTTTTATGTAATTGAGTTGGCTGATACTGAAAATATCGACAAAACTCTTGAACGGATCGCGCAAACCGCCATAATCTTTGATGAGGCCGACTCATTTTTTGGAAAATTATTCTGGAAACTCAGACAAATCACCGTAAACGGTCATACATTTACGAATAAACGAATGCGTCCTGTTGAAGGGTAATGGTAAATCTCGTTAACAGTAAATTTCGTTGGCAGTAAAATAAACATCCATTGTTCAGAATGGAATCAAACTGAAACCTTGCTCTCCTGCCGGGGATCGAGGTCATGAAGCGATGAAACCGTAGCCTGTATGGTTTTATACCACTCATTTCCGAATTTGTCGTTGATTTCATAATAATCTGCAAAATCCGGTTTTCTCAGGTTCATTTTCCACTCCTGGTTTTTTGCTTTAAAAACCGGGTCAATGTGCAATAATTCATGGTAGAGAAGCATTTTTTTTGTATCGGTATCCAGCATATCCCAAAGGTCACCGGAAACTTCGATCAGGTAATCATTCCCGGAATAGTGTTTCACTTCATTGGTCGATTTGATGCACTTGGCTGCACGTTGCTTGGAAATATTGGGGTATACAAGCAGATAACCAATTTTTGCAATGCCCAGCTCGATATTATGAGCCTCAATAACCTTTCCGGCAATTTCCTGCATCTCGGGTGATTCTATCAATTCTTTACCGCTTAATTTAATTTCTCCGCGGGGTTCAAGAAACTCGTTTTGCTCCATAAAAATGTTGGCCTGTATAAATTAAATGTTGTCTGTATTCTGATATTCTCGAGAGGCTGAAGATACGAAACATCAATATCATTACGGTTTTTTTTTCTGACATTGTTCCAATTTCAAAGTAACTTTCTGTACAGCCTGGGGCCTTTTACTTTCCAGCTGAATCATGAAAATTCAAACCAGCTCCATGAAATAATGAAAAAAAGTATTCTCGGCGGTTTAATTGGCCTATCCATCGTTCTCAGCCTTGACTCGCTTATGCGGGTACTCATTGCACTCTATGTAGATGAGCAAATTCTGATGTTTTCTTACACCGGATATCCGGGTCTTCTTTCTGTAATTTTAATCACGATAATGGCTGGTATCAGCTCTTTTCTTGGCGGACTATTTGTTTTGACTTACGACAAAAATCATCAGGTAGCCGGGCTAATTTTATTCATTCTTCTGCTAACCGGGCTCCGTTATGGGCAGATCCATCTTCTTTATCCTACCGAAGGTATTCTTTATCCGATTATAGGCCTCATTTTATCACTTATTGCAATATTTCTTGCATGGAAAGTAGTCAGGCCGTCCAAAAGTGAAAAGGATACCGGGAATTTTACCCGTAACCATCATCCGGTTGATTCCGATACGTAGCGTCAACTTCCGAAATAGGTTCCTGTCGCCATTCTGATAATTGCAACGCGATCGCATCTCGCACGGTTTTCAACAATTCAGGAGCATCTTCGGGCTCAAGGTTCGTTGTTTCAATCGGATCAAGAACTTTAAGCTTTATGTAAACATCTGGCTGAAACTTCCATGTCTGTTTTGGGAGGCAGTCCTGGGTACCATCAAGTACAAGCGGGAGAATCGGTTTTTTTTCTCTGATGGCAAGATCAAAAGCACCGAGTGCAAATCGGTTTAATTTTCCGCTTCGGGATCTTGTTCCTTCCGGGAAAAAAATCACCGACACATTTCTATCCAGATAAAATTTGCACTTCTTAAAGACCACTATTTTTTTATTGGACGATAACCGGTCTACAGGTATATCTCCTGCCAGTCTCATCATCCATCCAAGAATGGGTAAATTAAACAGTTGTTTTTTTGCCACCCACTTCATCTCCCAGGGCAGGTTCGATATAAGAGGAATATCGGCATTGCTCAGATGGTTGCTCACTACCACATACGGATTCCTGTCATTAATTTTCTCATGCCCGTCAATTGTAACCTGCCAGTTCGGGTTGATTTTTGAAATTGCAAGACCCATTTTTCTGAACAGGTAACCTGTACGATATTTTACCGGGTCACGGTCAAAAACTCTTGAGAAAAAAAGTAAGGGCAGCCATATGAAAATCAGCAACACAATTCCCGTCCATATTAAGACTGATGTTATGTACTGCATACAAAAAAAGGGCTAATTTTTTAGCTTGGGTATAAAACTTTTTAACAGGCCCCACAAACCTTTTTCAGGTTTTCTTGCCCGTTTGTTCCTTTCTATTGCCTGATCGATTACAGGTGGCAAAACAATTTTTTGTTTTTCAGTAGTCTTTAGCGGTTCTTTTTTAACAGCTTTATCCTGTACTTTATCTTGTTGCTTCTGCTGATTTTTGCTTTGGTTCCGGCCATCCCTAACACTGATATCCCGGCCCTTCTGCTGTTGCGGTTGTTTTTTATCCGGAGCAGATTCATTCTCCCTATTGGCCGTGTTCACATCAGGCTGTTTTATTTGCCGCTTGTCCTGTTTTTTCTTTTTGGACTTTTTTCTTTCGTTAGTGCTCTTATCAACCGTTGCTTTTTCGTGCTTAGGTTCGCTGCTTTTTTCCCCTTCTCGTTTCTGTCTGGATTCGGGTTTTACTGGTTTTGAATCACTACCTTCAAAATCTTTTTCCCAGGAAAATTCTTTATCATGTATAAACTGGTCAGGAGCCTCTACAACCTTAATTTTATTACCCTTGATATCCAGGATAGTCTGGAAGGTTCTGCTGTCGCGCCGGGTAACAAACGTGATTGCAATGCCCGATTTATCATATCTGCCGGTTCGCCCGATACGGTGGATATAATCGTCGGAATTATTGGGTACATCATAGTTGATAATGATAGAGACCCCTTTAATGTCTATACCGCGGGCAAGTACATCTGTTGCTACAATCACGGGTACCTGTCCATTTTTGAAAGCTGCAAGTGCCCGGTTTCGTTCGTCCTGGGAACGGTCACCGTGAATACTTTCAGCTTTGATACCTTCTTTTTTTAAAAGCCGCTGCAGTTCATCGGTTCCTTTCTTTGTAGATGTAAATATGATGCATGAATCCCACTCAAGCTCATGAAAAATTCCCTTAACCAGGGGGATTTTTTGGTTGCTCTTCAAATAATAGGCCCGTTGTTCAACACTTTGCGCAGGCTTGGAGCGTTCGGTTTCTACTTTTACCGGATTTTTCATGATAGATGAAGAAAGCCGCTGAATTTCATCCGGCATGGTTGCTGAAAAAAGAAGAGTTTGACGTTTTTCCGGAAGCCAGGAAAAGATTTTTTTCATATCAGGCAGAAAACCCATGTCGAGCATGCGGTCTGCTTCATCAAGTACAAGAAATTCGAGTTTCGAAAAATCAATATTTACGACTTTTTTCTGATCAATCAGCCTTCCGGGTGTGGCTACTATCATATCGACACCGGCTTTGAGTGCTTTTGCCTGCACCGAGAAATCGCTCCCCCCTATTACCGTGGCCGATGAGATACCGGCATGGTAACCTATTGCAAATATCTGTTCGTCAATTTGGCTTGCAAGCTCTCTTGTAGGGCTCAAGATCAGTGCTTTCACACCATCCCTGTTGCTTTGCAACACCTTTTCCATGATCGGTATCACAAATGCACCGGTTTTACCGGTACCTGTCTGCGCTACGCCAATCAGATCTTTCCCTTCTAAAAGTGGTGGAATGGCTTGTTGTTGAATTGGGGTGGGCTCTTCAAATCTTACATCTCTCAGCCCCGCCAACAGAGACTCTGATAAATTAAACTCGCTAAATTTCAAACGCTGTAGTAAACTTTTATTGATGTTTTATAAGTAAAATATTAATTCTTGTAATATAAGAAGTTTCCCGCCGGATCAGAATTTTATTATTCCTTCGGAATGAAGCTAAAAAAACAAGGTCTGGTTTTATTTTGAGGAATTTAGAACCGTATTCAAGATTCTCTTAAAGCTTGCTTCAATCTGCTTTTTCATTATTCTATGGCTACTTTTAAATCGAACTCAGGCCATAAGGTTGCGGACTTTCAGTCAAATTCAACTCGTTTCAACTCTTCCAAAAATTTTTCACTTGAATCACGAATAGCCTGTTTTTCCTGGCCGGTCTTTTTATTGTCAAACATATTTACCATAAAATTTACGCGGCCGCTTTGGTTAAACGTATCACGCTGTTTATCGACAAAATTCCAGTACAGATAATTGAAAGGACACGCCTTCTCCCCTGTCTTTTTGGTAACACTATAATGGCAGTTTTTGCAATAGTCGCTCATTTTATTGATATAATTGCCACTTGATACATAGGGTTTGGAAGCCAGAATTCCTCCGTCTGCAAATGTAGCCATTCCTAATACGTTAGGCAGCTCTACCCATTCATAGGCGTCTATATAAGCAAGCCAAAACCAGAGGTTGAGGTCCCCTGGATTTGTTTCAGTAAGGTTGCTGAAATTACTCAATACCATGAGGCGCTGAATGTGGTGAGAATATCCCTCTTCAATAACCGGACGCAGACTCTCCTCCATGCACTTCATGTTTGTTTGACCAGTCCAGTACACCTCCGGTAATTTTTTACTGAATCCGAAGTGATTCGCATCACGTACTCCCGGCATCATCGCTTCATAATAGATACGGATATATTCTCTCCAACCGATAATCTGTCTTATAAACCCTTCTACAGAATTAAGTCTTGCTTTCCCGGCCGTATAAGCCCCGATGGCCATTTCACACACTTCACCGGGAAGCAACAGTCCATTGTTAAGGTAAAGGGAGAGCTGTGAGTGAAATAATGAATGGTTACCGGTTTTCAGTGCATCTTCGTAGGGGCCGAATTCATCCAGCCGTTCATCGATGAAAAGGTGCAGCAATTCAAGTGCCTGTTTTCTTGTAGCGGCGTATGGGAAATGATCCAGCTTACCAAAATGATCCGGAAAATATTCCTCCACCATTTTCATCACTTCTATGGTGATCTCGTCCGGTTCAATAGCCGGAATTTGAGGAACCGGGTATTTATTCGGAAGCGATTCACGGTTTTGATCATCGTAGTTCCATTCGCCGCCTTCCGGTTTATCTCCATTCATCAGATACCCAGTTTGCCGGCGCATTTCCCTGTAAAAAAATTCCATCCTGTAACCCGGCTCTATTTTACTTTTCCACTCCTCTTCGTCTGCCAGAAAAAATCCATTGGGAATCTCTTTCACGCGGCTGGCATAGTTGTTTTTTATTTTTCTGAGCCTTTCCCTGCTGTCCCATTCGGATGGAGTCATATAAATCAGGGTGCCTTCAAACTCTTTCATTATTTCCAGCAGTCCGTCATCGAAATGGCCGTTAGTGGCGTGATAAAGAACCTCAAAGCCTGCTTCGAAGCATTCAAGAGCAAAATGCCTCATAGAACTCAAAACAAAAGCCGCTTTCATTTTATGATGGGAAATTTCATTGCCTTTCTCACTGCTTTCCATAAAAATGAGAAGGGGTTTTTCCATTTGAACCCATTTTGGCCATCCAGCCAGATTGAGCTGATCGTGCAGCACAAAAACTGCTTTTTCAAACTGTTTTAGGTCCGGCTTTCTCAATGTTTGATCAATCTGCTTTAAAAATGGCCTCGGCATGTTTACATTCTGTTGAGCTTCTATGTTGATTTAAAAGTGAAATTCAATTTACAATAACCCCGTTCCTTTTTCTGAAAAATCAGAAAAGACCGATTATCAGTGTCACGGGTCCCGGTGAATCTGCTGGCTCCTCTCTTCTGTTACACCCGGAGAAAGCCGGTAAACGGATTTCGAAAACGATTGGATGATTATAAAGAGTGGTCGTTTACCCGGTGTTATGCACACCGCATCAAAAGGTGCAAGTGTGATCAACATATTAACGTCATATGTTTGTGGTTATATCAGTTTTTTCTCTGTCAGAAAATGTATGAGTATGTCTTCTAAATCCGGTTTTCCGATTTCCTGCAAACTGTATGTAACCCTGACGGTTGGTTTATTTATGTTGATGATTCGCTTAAGATCGATGGGTGTTCCGATAATTACAGTATCACAATCAGTTCTGTTTATGGTGTCTTCGAGATCTTGTATCTGAACTTTCCCATATCCCATTGCAGGCAAAACGGATCCGATACCCGGGTAATCTTCAAAGGTTTTACTCAGTTTACCGGATGTAAAGGGCCTGGGATCAATGAGCTCTAAAGCTCCGAATTTTCTCGCAGCAATCACACCGGCGCCGATTTTCATATTACCGTGTGTAAGTGTAGGTCCATCTTCCACAACCAGTACACGTTTGCCTTTGATCAGCTGAGGTTTGTCGGCAGATATAGGGGATGCAGCATCGACTACCGTAATACCCGGTTTTATCTTTTCAATATTTTCCCTCACTGTTTGTATATCATCCGCATCAGCCGTATCCATTTTATTAATCAGAACAACATCCGCCATTCTCAGCATGGTTTCACCGGGATAATAGGCCAGTTCATGGCCGGCGCGGTGAGGATCGACGATTGTGATCATAAGGTCAGTGTGGTAAAATGGAAAATCATTGTTCCCTCCATCCCAGACTATGACATCCGCTTCTTTCTCTGCCTCACGTATAATCGCCTCGTAGTCGATTCCGGCAAATATCACATTGCCACGAAGGATATGCGGTTCGTACTCTTCCATCTCTTCGATGGTACATTGATAGCGGTGAAGGTCCTCGAGTTTTGCAAATCTCTGTACTTTTTGTGAAACCAGATCGCCATATGGCATGGGGTGTCGAATAGCCACTACATTTATCCCAAATCCCATCAATATTTCGATGATTCTGCGTGATGTCTGGCTTTTCCCTGCTCCTGTTCTCACAGCGCCCACTGATATGACCGGCTTTTTTGATTTGATCATGCTTCGTTTTGTACCTATAAGCAAAAAATCTGCTCCGGCCGCGTTTACTTCCGACGCAACCGACATCACCTCGGTATATGAAACATCACTGTAGGAGAAAGCACAAATATCAGCTTTAAGTTCTTTTATGAGCCGGGACAGGCCTTTTTGCGGATAGATTGGAATTCCATCAGGATAATTTTTCCCAGCTAATTCAGCGGGGTATTTTCTGCCGTCAATATCGGGTATTTGAGCTGCAGTAAATGCCACAACATGTGAATTTTCCTGATCCCGATAACACGTATTAAAATTATGAAAATCGCGTCCTGCCGCTCCTAAAATAATAACTCGTTGTTTCTCCTTCATTTTTTTGTCTCCTCTTATCTTTACTTATAGCCCGTTTTACCTGCCTGGCCATTCATACGCTATATGTATGATATGGACTCCAATATTCAACTACACAATTTGAAACAAAATATTTCGGTTCCGGTACAGGTTTTTTCCGGGTATCCCAATGGAGACTGTGATTTTGCTAAAAATGTGCGGGAGGAGACCCTGAGGCCAAAGACCGCTTTATTCTCCGGGAATCAGTAAGCATTGAATAAAACCCCACTTTATTTAGCTCCCTTGAAACTTTAAACGGGTGCCCGGCGGCAAAAAGACGGCATAGATAAACCGGTTCTACTGGATATTTCGGCCATTGCACTTTTATCCATGCCATGCAAAAGTTATTTGTGCAATCCATTTTCAGAAGCTATATATCCTACCACCCGCTTTATGCGGGTGGTTTACAGCCAATATTGTGAAGAAAGTTTAGTTTTTCTCGGCTTCTGCCGCCTGCGTTTCCTCAATTACCCGCTTCTGGATTTCATGCGGAACCATCCCGTATTCGTGAAATTTACGGGAATAGGTTGCGCTTCCCTGTGTCATGGATTTCAGCCGGGTTGTATACTGATCGAGTTCCTGCAGGGGCACAATAGCTTTGATTTTCTGAATGGTACCTTCGGCATCCATTCCAAGTATTTGTCCGCGCCTTGAACTAAGGTCACTCATTACATCGCCCATATAGACCGATGGCAGGGTAACTTCAA
>SKKO01000202.1 GCA_007123715.1 Balneolaceae bacterium
CATAACGGGGATGATGTCCCATCAGGTCGAACCGAAATGAATCGATTTTATAGTGCTGAGCCCATAACATTACTGAATCGATGATCAGTTTTTCCATCATGGTGTGTTCAGCAGCGGTATTATCACAGCAGGTCGATGTTTCCATGGCTCCCGTATCCGGATTGTAGCGATGATAGTATCCGGGAACAACCTTATCCAGGACAGAAAATCTCGACGTACCCGATGCAAATGTATGGTTGTAAACCACATCAATCACAACTTTCAAACCCGCTTCATGCAATGCCATCACCATCTCACGAACCTCGAGAATACGTTGTACACCCTCAGGATCAGTTGCGTAGCTGCCTTCGGGGGCATTGAAATGAAACGGATCATACCCCCAATTAAACCCATCAAATACGGCAAGGCCATTCATCCGTCCGGGTGCATTGTACGGTTTCTGTATTTTTTCGGATACGGGATCCTCAGCGGCCAGCATTTCAAAAACTCCCCTGATTGGAGTATCACCATACCGTGCGCATGCATCCGTCAACTCATCGTGATCAATAAACGCGCATATCCGGCTATAGGGATGATGAAGATCGATCCGGTTTGCAGGGTTCTCATTCACACTTGCAATATCATTAATTGGGAGAAGATGAAGGTGAGTCAGCCCCGCATCGGCAAGCTGAATGAGATGATTCATGCCTCTCGACAGGGTCCGCCCTCCAACTCCGTTGTGTGTAAATGCCATATATGTACCCCTCTGTTCTGCAGGCACCGATTCATCTATAATACTGAAATCCCGCAGATGCGCTTCATAGATCGAAATATCCACGTGACGCGGCTGCACTTTTCTGATCTCATCCCAGCCATCAGGCTTAAGGCTCTCATCCCCGGCCAGATCGGCAAACTGGCTGTAATAACTGTCGGTAGATAAACTAACCGAATAGGGATCGGTTACTTCAAACCGGTTTATTTCATGATTGATGTGGTGATATACTACTATTGTGAAACGATAATACATTCGGTCCCACTCCGATGGCCCGCTGAAATGCCACACTCCGTTTTCCGGGATTTCTTGCGGCGAATAGATTCCCTGAGGGTTTTTAGATTCGTCATAAATAACCAGTGATACCGATTGTGCGGTGGGTGCCCAGACTTTCACATCGATACCCTCTTCATGATATACAGGCCCTAGAGTGCCGTCATATATAAAAAGCTCATCTATCACTCCGGGAAACTGAACCCGTGCTGCATGAACAACCCCCTCATCCTCATCGTAGGCAATAGCAATGATCTGCCCTTTAACTGCACGTTGTATCATTTCATTTTCGGTTCTTACATGATATACCGGCCTGTCTGCAATATGCCTGAACTGGTCTGCTTGCCTCCTTGTCAGTCTTGCACCCGGTTCAAGTTCAATGATCTCACCTCCTGTAACCTCATCATCATATATTCTGATATCAGCCTGTAAACTGAACCTTAATTCAACCCGTTTCGTATTTTCCGGCACATCCCAGATTAGCTTATTTGAGGCAATCCAATGAGCGTCAGCACCGTTCAGAATAAGCTCACCTTCAATATGTGATGTTTCAACAATACCGGATAAAGCCGGATAACTTAAAAGAATAATGATCAGGAAGAGTTTCATGGATAAATCGTTTAAAAATTGCAATCTATAGTTTTAAGTATAGGGATATTCCAAAAGAAAATGGAAGTTCTGAGATTATTTATTCTGGCAAATGAGGCGGGGTACGTTGCTGCCTTCCATGCAGCCAAACTCTGCAAGATTTCATATCATATATCCTTTAATATCTTTTCCGTATACTTAATCATGAGGCGGAAATCAGGAATTGTACATTAATCGAACATCAATAATGAGAGAGATCTTTCACTTTACGTATGAATAAAAACCTGCAACAAGATAACATCTCAAGACTGCCTTCCATTACAACAATTTCACTATTATCCGGAATTATTTGGCTGATTCTTTCTGTAATCATCATTCACTTCCTTCAGCAGAGGCTCTTTTTCGAGGTTTTGCTCGAAGGCGACTCATATATCATTCAGCTTATAACCGGGATCAGTTTCGGTATCTTATTTGGATTAGCCGCCTTAAAACTGATAACCTATCCGCAATTAAAAAAGGTACTTGATGACTATGTGATCATCAGACAGATAAAGGAATACTCCCTCACTCCATTTCAGGTATTTCATATCTCTATCGTTGCCGGAATAACGGAGGAAATCCTTTTTCGGGCGGCAATCCAGCCCTTACTTGGAATTTGGCTCACATCCCTGCTCTTTATAGCCATTCACGGATATATCCGATTTAAAACCGGGCATCATATGATGTTCGGGCTTTTTACATTTTTGCTGAGCATGATGCTGGGATACCTCTATATGTTTTTCGGAATTTTTGCAGCCATTGCTGCCCACGCTGTTTATGATGTGATTGTGCTTTGGAAAATTTCGAAAGATTCATCAACAGGCAGCGACGAATTGACTTCATAGGTTTTGTGATCACTCGCTGGCATCCAGGGCTGTTACTTTGACGGATTCATTCTGAAACCGCGATTCTTGAATCAGGTTACCATCCAAAGAATCTTATATCCTGAGTTCAATTTAAAATTGTGAAAAAAATTTCTCCCCGCTTACGCGACGCAGCAGCCAGGGTGAGTCAGCTGAAGAACCGGTTCAGATTATAACGGCTGAAAAAATTTCGATATTCACTTTAGAAATGGGTAACAATTACCAATTTTCACAAATCATTTCTAACCGGTTATTTATCTTCATTGTTTACTTATTCCAAAACACTCATTGAGCATCATGAAACGACTTGCACACTCATTCATCATATTATTTTTCTTTCTGAATACACTTTATGTTGCAAATGCACAGGATACTGCGGAAATCGTAGACCAGATCGTACAGGAAGCAACCGAAAATTCTCATTTGGAGAAGCTTGGCCATCATCTGCTGGATATTATCGGTCCCCGGCTAGTTGGCACTCCTCAGATGCAGCATGCCCATGACTGGGCTGTGGAGACATTTAACAGCTGGGGAATAAATGCCAGAAATGAACAGTACGGTGAATGGCGCGGCTGGGAGCGCGGGGTTACGCATGTAGATCTGGTGGAACCACGCGTGGTTACTCTTGAAGCGATGCAGCTTGCCTGGAGCCCCTCCACAGGCCAAGATGCCGTTACAGCAGGTTTGGTGATTATTCCCGATGTAAATAACCGTGAAGAATTTGAAGAGTGGCTGCCCAACGTGGAAGGCAAATTTGTAATGATTTCAATGATGCAGCCTACAGGCCGTCCGGATTACCACTGGGAAAATTTTGCCACAGAAGAATCATTTGAACGGATGAAAGAAACGCGTGACGAGATGAGGCGGCAATGGGAACAGCGGATTTTCCGGGCGGGATATACGTCACAAAGCCTCCCCGAAGCACTTGAAGAAGCAGGTGCCGCAGGTATCATCATGTCGAACTGGAGCCAGGCTTTTGGTACCAATAAAATTTTCGGAGCAAGAACGAAATCGATACCCACGATCGATATCTTGCTTGAAGACTACGGAATGTTGTTCCGGATGGTGAAAAGCGGTGCGGACCCCGTAATCAGGATAAGGGCCGAATCGAGTGAACTTGGAGCAATGCCGGCATTCAATACCATAGCCGAAATTCGCGGCACCGAAATACCTGATGAATATGTGATTTTATCAGCTCATTTTGACTCCTGGGACGGTGGCACCGGTGCAACCGACAACGGCACCGGTTCTATCACAATGATGGAAGTTGCCCGTATCCTCAGACAGATTTATCCAAATCCCAAAAGAACTATCCTTGTCGGGCTTTGGGGCGGCGAAGAGCAGGGGCTGAACGGCTCCCGGGCTTTTGTGGAAGACAATCCGGATATCGTTGAAGGGCTGCAGGCCCTTTTTAACCAGGACAATGGTACAGGCCGCGTGGTAAATATTAACGGACAGGGATTTTTACACAGTTATGAATTCATCACGCGCTGGCTCTCGGCTGTTCCGGAAAACGTAAACACTCATATTGAAACCAATTTTCCGGGAATGCCAAGTGGTGGCGGAACCGATCATGCCTCATTTGTTGCTGCCGGAGCTCCGGGATTCTCGCTTTTCTCCCTGCATTGGGACTACTGGAACTATACCTGGCACACCAATCGTGATACTTACGACAAACTCGTTTTTGATGATCTGCGAAATAACGTAATCCTTATTGCAACACTTGCCTATATGGCCAGTGAGGACCCAGAAAGGATGCCGCGTGACAAAAGGGTAATGCCGGAAAATGTACGAACAGGTGTACAGATGAGCTGGCCCCCTCAGCGGCCGCCAAACAGAAGCGGCGGGTTTTAAAGTTAATCTTTACAAGAATAAGCAGACTCACCACTGATTTAAATAGGTAAAGGTGAGGTAATGCGGTTCCAAGGATCCATAATCGTAGTATGCCTGTCATGAAAGCTGTCCATTTCCGGATTATGAAATATCTACAATAGAATATTTTACCCTACTATTAATTATACATTAGTATACATTACTCACATAATTGTACAACTGTTTGTCGGCAAAACATTCTGGCTGTGATAAAAAATCGCTGATTTCACTCTTTATTGAGATTACAGTATCGGGATCACAGGCATCCCGCGTTGGATGTGAGGCGTGCAATAACTTGATCTCCCAGAAAAAATGTGGGGTTTTGATGTGTGGCGTGGCTGCGCCAATTTGATATGCGAAGTATTTAAGATCGAAAATCGGATATCACCCAAATAGGATTTCTTATTTTGAAATATTTCATCTCTTATCAATATATTTTCCTGGTTCACCAGACAGAAACATCGTATTGAA
>SKKO01000333.1 GCA_007123715.1 Balneolaceae bacterium
CATTTCTGCCATCTGTACGTTGATAATACCTTCCGCAATCCCTCCTGTATGGGAATGCCCTGATTTATCTTTTCCAACCACTTCAGTATAACTCAGATGAATCTCATTGTTTTTATCTTCGTTCATGAGTGAATTATTGTCACAGCCTGCGTTAAAAGATGTAATGATTAGCATACAAACAATTGATAATAATTTATATGAGTGAATTATATTAGTCATGATTTATTAGGATTGTAATTCATATGTTTTAAGGCAGTTCCGGGTTACGGTGAAAGCAACCTGAATTTCAAATATCTATTAGGATGCATGAGAATCAGAATTGTTACATTTTTTATTAAAATCTTACTTTTTTGTAATCATGCTTAGCAAACATTAAGGTTTCTCACCCTGGTGTTGTGTCAAACATGATATGACGGGTAAGTCATCGGTAGCCTAATAACGGCCCAAAAACCGGGCAACACCATATCAGAGATCACATTAAAAAACTTAGTGCACCCTCGCGCCCTCGTGGCTAAGTGCCTTCACTTACTCTGTTAATCTGTTAATCGGTTCGTCTGTTCTTCTGTTCTTCTGGGGCTCTCCGGCCTACAAGGTTTGAGCAAATAGTGCCTTCACTTACTCTGTTAATCTGTTAATCGGTTCGTCTGTTCGTCTGTTCTTCTGGGGCTCCCCGGCCTACAAGGTTTGAGCAAATAGTGCCTTCACTTACTCTGTTAATCTGTTAATCGGTTCATCCGTTCGTCTGTTATTCTGTTCTTCTGGGGCTTAAACCTTCCTGCTTTTTCCTCACCGGTAATAAACCTCATCTTAAAGGTCTCATTTTTCCGAAAAACTCGTCCGATGACTGCCACATATGATTTATGATACGACACCAGACTCATTTTAAGTCATTTCTTTTTATGTGGCATTATCCCGATATTTCACAAAATATTTTTGATTCCATGTACAGAGTTCAGTTAAAGAATTTCGAGGGGCCGCTTGACCTTCTTCTCTTCTTCATTAAAAGAGATGAGCTGAATATTTATGACATTCCCATATCCCATATTACGGGTGAGTTTTTGGAATACATCAGGCTTATGGAAGAGCTCGATCTCGATGTTGCCAGCGAATTTATTTATATGGCAAGTATGCTGATGGCCATCAAGGCAAAAATGATGATTCCTGCCGAAGGCGATGAAAATGACCCTCTCGACGAAGACGATCCGCGCTATGAACTTGTTCAAAAACTACTGCAGTACAAGCGGTATAAGGAAATGGCCGAAAAGCTTGTAATAATCGATGAAGAGATTCAAAAAAAATACTATCGCGGAGATCCTTCAGCTGATGAGGTCGATAAACAGGCAACCGGCGAGGCATTGAAAGATGTAACCCTGTTTGATCTGATTGCTGCTTTTCGAAAAGTTCTTGCCGACATCAAACGACAGCATACCTATCATACCGTAGAAAAAGTTGCCTTTACGTTAGAGCAGCAAACGGAGTTTATTCTCAATACTCTTCACCGTAAAGGCCGCAGTGCTTTCTACCATATCTGCCTGGAATTAAAATCACGTGCAGCTATTGTTGTTACCTTTCTGGCAGTGCTGGAAATGCTGAAAGAGCAACAGATAAACCTTTTCATCGAAAATGAAGATCCAACCCGATTTTTTATCGACCTGAAACCTGTGGATGAAATTATCGGCAATTGAAACGGTTCAATAATATCATCATGACGAAATATTTAATAACTCTATTCCTTTTTTTTACAGGCTGTGCAGGCAGTTCATTGATCAGTTACAACACCTCTACAGAACAACTGCTGGTATTCAATGAACAGATTCAAACTTCATTCCTTCATCAACACCTTGAAGTGATTTCCCATGACAGCCTTGAAGGAAGAAACACAGGGTCGCGCGGGCAAAAAATGGCCGCCAAATACCTTGCTGATTTTTATACCTCTATTAGCTTCTCTCCAAAAGGTGACAATGACACCTTCTTTCAGCATTTTGATTTGCATTCAACTGTTACCGACAGTATTGTATATACAACATTTCGAATTAACCAGACAGATACCGTCAGGATTAACCACACCATTGTATCTCAATCTTCGTACGGCGATTACGTTCCAGCTTTTGGTGGTTCATCTTCGGCAAACGGCCATATTGTTTTTGCTGGTTTTGGTGTGAATGACAAAGACCGGGGTATTTTTCACCTTGGCGATAATACCTACGAAAACTCTTGGGTTTTAATTTTCGATGATATACCCCACATTGCAGACGGAGATACACTAATCCATCCAACAATCAATGAAAATTTCCGGATGGGTAATATCCTTAGTAATACGGAAGCTAAAGGCATCCTTCTTATTTCCGGCTTTTCACAAAAAACCTATTCTGATAATGCGGCCTTGCAATCCATGGCAGCAACTAACCCACAGGGATTCAGCCTGCCTTACCTGCAATCCGGAAGAAGAGCCTCAGGGCTGCCACAGGGGGTTCATCACGTCAGTCCGGATCTCGCTGCAAATATTCTTGAACTTCGTGATACAACGGAACTGGAAGCATTGCGTGATTCACTGATCAGCAATATTCGTGATTTCCGGCCGGCTAAAACTGCCCACTACCTGGATTATACTCCTTATTCCGGGCCGGGAATCGTTCAAACCGAAAATGTGCTGGCCTGGTTTGAAGGTGCCGATCCTGAGCTTAAACATGAAGCCATTGTCCTAATGGCCCATTACGATCACGTAGGAGTTGGAAGCCCCGACACTTCCGGCGATATGATCTACAATGGAGCTGATGATAATGGCAGCGGAACCGTTGCCCTCATGGCCATCGCCCGTGCTCTGCATAATGCCAGTGAAGCCGGTTTTAAACCCAGGCGAAGTGTTCTGTTTCTGCACGTTTCAGCCGAGGAGGTAGGATTGCTCGGTTCCAGGTATTATTCTGATCATCCGGTGATTCCAATCGAAAACACGGTGGCCAGTTTTAATGCCGATATGATTGGAAGAAGTGATCCCGAAAATATCCGGTTGGGCGATACAGATTATGTTTACCTGATAGGCGGCGAAATCATTTCATCCGGGCTCGACAGCCTTGTTGTAACAGCGAATACCAATAGTGTAAACATGCGCCTTGATCGCAAATATAACGACCTTACCGATTCCAATCAGTTTTACAGAAGAAGCGACCACTGGAATTTTGGACGGCTTGGCGTTCCATTTGTTTTCTTTTTCACCGGTGTACACGAAGACTATCACCGGCCCTCTGATACGATTGATAAAATCGACTTTGAGAAATACACCCGTGTAGTACAGCTGATTTACGCTTCAACGATTAAGGTTGCCAATTACGATGGCCGACCGGAAGTAGACAATCAGGAATTTATCGATATCACCAATCGCATGGCCCGCTGATGAACCGGATCATATTTTGGCAACCTTCTTTCCATTGATCAACAGATATGCAGCGGGCAATAGGACAAAAATGTTACCCGCCCATCATTTCAAAAAATTCATGGATGGCCATCATTATAAATGAGTTTCCAACCGGGTTGCAATTTGCTGCATTCATTACCTGCCTCCTTGGGCCGTGGCAACAAAAAATCCCATCATAACCCCTGAATCATGATATTTTTTTATTATTCGACGCTTCGGACAGCTGTTATCCTTAATTTATTGACGTAAATATTAACCCCCAAGAACCTGTCACATGAAATCCATAAAAATTGGAGTATTAAGCACGGCAAAAATCGCAAGAGAGAAAGTAATTCCTGCTATTCAAAAAGCCCGTAATTGTGAGGTTGCTGCCATTGCATCCCGAAACCTGGAAAAAGCAAAAGAAACCGCGGTGCATCTTGGCATCCAAAAGGCATACAGCTCTTATGAAGAACTACTTGCTGATCCTGGTATCGATGCCGTTTATATTCCACTTCCCAATCACTTGCATGTGCAATGGTCTATCCGTTCACTGGAGGCTGGCAAACACGTGTTATGTGAAAAACCTGTAGGCATGGATGCTGCAGACGCCCATAAACTGCTTGCTGAATCCAAAAAATATCCCCATTTAAAAATGCTGGAAGCATTCATGTATCGCTATCACCCGCGATGGAAACGTACCGTGGAGCTGGTAAGAGCCGGAATAATCGGGGATATCAAAGCTGTTCATTCTTTTTTTTCGTACTACAATGATGATCCTGAAAATTATCGCAACAGCGCTGAGATGGGCGGTGGCGGCCTGATGGATGTAGGTTGTTATTCTATTTCAGTGGCCCGGCTCATCTTCGGCAGAAAGCCAATATTTGCAACGGGTGTTTCGGAGATGGATCCTGATTTTAACATTGATCGCCTCACCTCCGGCCTGATGGACTTTGAAACCGGCACTTCTGTCTTTACCTGTTCCACTCAATGCTATAAAGACCAGTATGTAAAAATATTAGGGACCAAGGGAAAAATCGAGCTCGACTGGCCTTTCAATCCCGACTTCGCAAAGCCCACATTACTGAAAGGCGTTATTGATGATGACAACTACTTCACCGAAGAATTTGAGCCGTGCGATCACTTTACCCTGCAGGCCGAAGCGTTTGCGAATTGCATTCTCAATGATGAGCCGGCATCCCTGTCGCTCGAAGATTCCATCGAAAACATGGAAGTTATTGACCAAATCAGAAATTCATCCAAATAATAAAAAATGTGTAATGATCTATACCTCTGTGGTAATATTTTTATTCCCCAAAGGTATAGATTGCTCCCTATTCTTTCCCAAGCACCGAATTCACAATTGCCACGGCTTCTTCCTGAATTTGCTTCAGGTGTTCCGGACCTTTAAAGCTTTCGGTGTAGATCTTATAAATATCTTCCGTTCCGGATGGACGCGCTGCAA
>SKKO01000199.1 GCA_007123715.1 Balneolaceae bacterium
AGTGTGAAGAACAGTGTTGGAATGGTGAGTACAATTCCAACCTTGAAGTAATATCCCCAGGTGATTTTTACCCCTTTGTATTCATGGAATTCTGAGTAATATGTATGTTTGGATATACTACTGTTAGAGACAGGAAGAATCGTAAATAAGTTCAGATACTATGCGGGTTTATTTATTTAGTGAACAGAAAGGGAGTTTTTGTATTTTGGGCATTTGAGTGTAAGCGGTTTTCCAGTATTTAAACCGATATTTGTACCTATTTATCCAAAATATTTATTATCATTATCCTATAACAACTAAAGCGAATAAATAAGGAGTCTAACCATGAATAATTCTGAAATGAACATTGACGGCAAAGCCATCCAATTTCCAATTTTTACAGGCAGTGAGAATAAAAAAGCGATGGACATCAGTAAATTAAGGGCTGAGACCGGATATGTTACACTCGATTACGGCCTTAAAAACACTGCAGTTACCAAAAGCAGTATTACGTTTCTAAACGGTGAAGAGGGAATCCTTCGTTATCGCGGCTACCCGATCGAGCAGCTTGCCGAAAAAGCCACTTTTCTTGAAGTAGCCTATTTACTGATTTACGGCGAGCTGCCTACACAAACGGAACTGGATACATTTATCTCGGGGGTAACTAATCATACCCTGATTCACGAAAACATGAAAAAGTTTTTTGAGGGATATCCACAACATGCCCATCCGATGGGAGTTTTGGCATCCATGACTTGTGCACTCTCTTCATTTTATCCTGAATCCCTTGATCCGAGCCTGAATGAGAAATCTGTTGACCAGACCATTCTCCGTTTAATCGCCAAAACAGCCACCATCGCGGCATGGTCCTTTAAAAACAGTGTGGGGCACCCGGTCATGTACCCGCAAAACCGTCTCGATTTCAGTGCGAATTTACTCTATATGATGTTTGCCAAACCTACAGAAGAATATGTAATCAATGACAAGGTGGTAAGCGCACTTAATAAATTGTTGATTTTACATGCCGACCATGAGCAGAACTGTTCCACATTTACAACCAGGGTTGTGGGTTCATCACAGGCCAGTTTGTATGCCGCGGTATCAGCCGGTATTATGGCACTTTGGGGTCCGCTGCACGGCGGCGCAAACCAGGCGGTTGTGGAAATGTTACAGAAGATATATGATGATGGCGGTGCAAGCAAAGCAAATATTGACAAGTGGATTTTAAGATTCAAAGATAAAGATTCCGGCCAACGGCTGATGGGTTTTGGCCATCGTGTTTATAAGAATTTCGATCCAAGGGCAACCATCATCAAAAAAGCGGCCGATGAGGTGATGGAAGATCTTAATGTTGATGACCCGTTGCTCGATATTGCCAAACAACTGGAATACGCTGCACTGAACGAAGATTATTTTATCGAGAGAAAACTGTATCCAAATGTGGATTACTACTCAGGCCTGTTATACAGAGCAATGGGCATTCCGGTAGATATGTTTACAGTGATGTTCGCCCTTGGCAGGCTGCCTGGCTGGATTGCCAACTGGAAAGAGATGGTTGAAGAAGGGCAACCGATAACCCGGCCGAGACAGATCTACATCGGTGAGAAAAAAAGGGACTTTGTGCCTTTAGAGCAGCGATAATCTGATATATACTGGTTTATGTTTCTGATTGGCTGCCGTTTATTAAACGGCAGCCATTTTTTTCGCCACGAAGGCACTATGACACAAAGGATCACGAAGATTTGTAAAGCGCGTATTAAAACAGGCGGATTATTCATATAAGACCTAAATAAAACTCATAAGCTACTTGGTCCCTGCGCGGGTGGCAAAAACTTAATGCCTTTCCCTCAAGTTAAAAAATCTGGCAAATTAATACCGTGTAAGCCCGATTTCAATTGAATTTCATAGGATGGGGTTATAATTAATCGTATTTTTACGATTAAACCACACGAATGATTCCAGCGTGTGATTCAGAAACGGGAATTCAAAATCCGATAATTAATGCCTGGATTTATACTCACTTTTTTACTGGCGATTACATTACAACTTCAGCCCGCTTTGGTTGAAGATAAGCCTTGTGATAGGATTGAAAAAATCGATTCAATTGTCCACTCATTTCACAGCGAAGGTAAGTTTAACGGGGTTATCCTGTTAGCACAAAATGACAAGATTCTTTATGAGGGCGCTTTCGGAAAAGCCAATTTCGAATGGGATGTGCCACACACACTTGATTCTAAATTCAGGATCGCATCGATTACAAAAACATATACGGCCGCTCTTACTTTGCTATTCATTGAACAAGGGAAACTTGGCTTTAGTGATGTAATTACCGATCACCTGAGTGATTATCCCGCAGATACCGGCAGCAGAATTACGATAGAAAATCTTCTTACCCAAACGTCAGGAATTCCGGATTACATTAGTCTGCCGGGATTTTTGGAGACTAAATCACAAATTGAGCATGATACCCACGAATTTCCGGGATATTTTAAAAATCTTGAGCTTAATTTTGATCCGGGATCTGATTGGGATTATGGCAACTCAGAATACTATCTTCTCGGACTGATTATTGAAAAAATTACGGGACTGACCTACGAAGAGGCAATTAATAAATATATTCTCGAACCGTCAGGGCTGGAACATACCGGTTTTTTTAAAGCAGACGGAGTAATTGAAAAATTTTCGGGTGGATATGTGAGAACAGAATCAGGAATAACGATTGCTCCGATTATTCATCCAAGCGTATGCTACTCGGCCGGAATGATGTACTCCACCGCACCTGACATGCACAAATTTTTAAAGGCACTCTACCGCAACAATAGCATTTTGAGTAAAGATTTTACAGAAAAAATGACTACTCAACGAATTGCAGATTATGGTTATGGAGTTTATACAGGCTACCAGGTCATTAATGGCGTAAGACACCCCGCTTTTCTGCATATGGGTGAAATTCCGGGGTACAATTCCCAGGTTTCTTACTTTCCCGATAATGACTTTACATTAATCATTATGGACAATACCCGGCAATGTCCATCAAGACTCTATTTTGCCATCCTTGACTTTCTTCCTGGTTTTAGTTCGCAGGAAGTTGATGAATTAGCCGGTAGCTGAAATAGGATAATAATACCGTGAGTGAATTTTTGATTTTATTCTAGTGTCATGTCAATGATGAAGTAACGGGTAAGTCATCCCCCCGTAGGGACAGGCAGACGAGTCGACCCATGTTCATCTCATGCATCTTAAAGGAATATTTCTCGAAAATTTCGTCCGATGACTACGACATATGATTTATGACACGACACTAGTTTCTTACTCTTCTCCGGCGTCGAGGATATCATTCACCCAGGTCATCGCAGCCATCATGGAGGGCATTCCTATGGTAGGGAGAAGCAGGAGAACCACATGACGAATTTCTTCAGGGGTACACCCTGCTTCAAGTGCCTTTCTCGTATGAGAATGAACGGCGCCCTCTTTTTGAGCTCCGTTCGACATAGCCAGTTTCACTAGTTCACGGGTTTTTTTATCGAGGAGCCCTGCATAATGTAGCTTAGTTCCAAGCTTATCATAAGCATCAAATACATCGGTATACTGATTGGCATCCGCTCGCAATTCTTCTGATGCAGTTACCATGATCTGATGTACTTTATGGCATCGCTTACAGCCGGGGCCTAAAACTTCAACTTTCACAGGAAATTTTTTTTTCCTGTTTTGTGCAACGCATGACCCTGTTATGAAGCTTCTGTACCGGTTATCTGCTCAAAACAATCCGCATGACCCAAATTGGAAAATAAGTTCTTATAAATCATTGATATTTATATTTTAAAAGTAAAGCATCAATGACATGCAAAAACAGGAGCATAACTACCCCCTCCATGTTGGGTTCAGATTTAGCTTTTCCACAGGTTTTCTGACCTGCAAACTATCGTATCCGGTGGTTGCTGATTCCCCTGGATCCCATCGGGGCAGGTGGAGCCAGCAGGGAGACTAATATTTTATCCGATTATCAACAGCCAAAAATATAAGCCAAGCAGTGTGAAGAACAGTGTTGGAATGGTGAGTACAATTCCAACCTTGAAGTAATATCCCCAGGTGATTTTTACCCCTTTGTATGAGAGTACGTGCAGCCATAACAGAGTTGCAAGGGATCCTATCGGGGTAATTTTCGGCCCGAGATCAGAACCAATTACGTTGGCATAGATCAGCGCCTCCCTGATGAGCCCCTCAGTTTCAGTGGCCTGAATGGCAAGGGCATTAATCATGACAGTAGGCATATTGTTCATCACTGAAGATAGAAAAGCAGCAAGGAATCCCATCAGCATGGTACCCGCAAATAATCCCTGGTCGGCTCCGGCTTGAATCAATTCTGCGAGAAGGCCGGTCAGCCCCACATTCTGCAATCCGTATACCACCACATACATCCCTATGGAAAAAACCACGATGGCCCACGGTGCATTTGTCCATACTTTGCGCGTATCAACTGCTTTACTGTTGAGGCCCATCATCGTGAAGAAAATTGCAATGGTGCCGGCAACAAACGAAACCGGGATGTGTACAAACTCAGCTACAAAATATCCGATTAACAAAACGGTAAGGATTACCCACGACATTCTGAACATTTTATGATCTCGGATGGCATCCACAGGCTGTTTTAAATCATCAAGCGAGTATTCTCTTGGTATATCTTTCCTGTAAACGAGGTAGAGTACAATCAGGCTGGCAAAGATGGCGAAGAAATTTGGCACAATCATCCGTGTGGCGTATTCAAGAAAGCCAATTCCGAAAAAGTCGGCAGAAACAATATTTACAAGATTACTCACAATCAAGGGTGTGGAA
>SKKO01000122.1 GCA_007123715.1 Balneolaceae bacterium
AAAGCGCTGCTCGGCAACAATCCGCTGCGCTTCGGCTGTCCGCGCCTGGTGTATTGAAATTGTGGACGAAGCCGCCAATATGATGAAAACGAGCACTGCTGCAGATACTGAAGCTGTATGCCGCTGGATGAATTTTCTGGCACGATAGAGTTTATTTTCAGGCCGGGCCGAAACGGGTTTTTTCTCAAGGTAATGATGAATATCCTGCAATAAATGCTCTGCTGAACTGTACCGGCGCAATGGGTCTTTCCGGAGAGCCTTAAGAATAATATTGTCAAGGTCCCCTTTAAGCTGTTTGCGAAGATGATAAATTGAATTTTTATATCCTGCGAATGAAAGAAATGACTTTCCGGAATGTGATGGTCTCGTAAGTAATGTGCTTGGTTTTTCAGGTTCCTGCTCTGTAATAATTTTCCCTAATTCAACCGGGTTTTTTTCCCGGAGATTGTATGGGATTGAGCCTGTTAGAAGTGTACATAGCAGTAATCCCAAACCGTAAACATCGGTGGCTGTTGTTATGTCTTTTTGAAGAATTTGCTCCGGGCTGGCAAACTCAGGTGTCATAAGGTGAAAACCCGTCATTGTTTTAGACAGGTCAGGGCTTTCAGTATCATTGACCAGCTTGGCGATACCAAAATCAAGAAGCTTTACATTTCCGTCCCTGTCAACAAGTATATTGGATGGTTTCAGGTCTCTGTGAACAATAAGCCGTTGATGTGCATAGGATACGGCTTCACAAACCTGAATAAACAATTCGAGACGTTCGTTGATGGTTAATTGATTGCGGTTGCACCATTTATCAATCGGCAACCCGTCAATATATTCCATAATAAAATAAGGACGAACGTTTTTATGGATTCCCGCATCAAGTAGCCTGCAAATATTTCTGTGGTTCAGACGGGCAAGAATTTTTTGTTCTGCCTGTAATCTCGAATGCATAGTTTTGCCGGGTGCAAACCCATAAATAAATTTAATGGCAACCCGGCTTTCAAACCTGCCATCAGCCCGTTCAGCAAGAAAAACCGTACTCATGCCGCCCATTCCAATTTCAGTTACAATTTTCCAGGGTCCAACTCTTTCACCCGGCTCAATTTTGTGCTCCGTTTCAAGGATAGATTTGTCAAGAAATTCCGATGCCGAGTAGTGAGATGATAAAAGAAGCTTAACTTGTTGACCCACATCAGGTTCTCTCTCAAGTAATTTTTCTAAAAATATCTCTTGTTCGCGCTCATTTTTTAAGAGTGCTTCGTGGAAACAACGTTCAATTTCATTCCAGAGGTCTGATGCCATTTAAAACTGACGAATTTCGATTAATCCTGCTACAAACAACAGGAATGGATTTTAATAAGTGTTGATGCTAACCTGATAATACATGCAACTTTTATAACAGGATTAGCTCAATAAGCTATTTTTTTGATATACATGGGTTCAGGATACCGGATTAGATGAACCTTGTATCGTGAATAAATCAGAGTTTTAATTGGTTACGGTTAAAGTAGTCAATTTTTGCAATTATGATAGAGATACTTTGCATTGTTCGCCGGAACACTTTGTATTTCAAGAAGCTCCGAAATAATAAAACAATTGGCACAAGCGAGATGTTTGCGCCATAACTGTTTCATTTTTCGGCATCCTCTTACTCGTGTCCATACAAACCAGCTTTGAACTAATTTCCATATAACCCTTTCCGGATGAATTATGATATTGGTCAGGGAACCCGTATTTTTAAGGTCTGTGAATTTTCAACGTTTTTTAACAAAATGAGCATAAACAAAACCGAAATCCCGGCACTTGATATTGACGAACCACTTGCTGATGAAATGGGTGATAATCATACACCTACATCGGTCGATACCCCTCTCAGAAAGGATGCTTTTGATCTTTCTGACCAGGAAAAAATTGAAGTAATCGAGAAACATTTTGCAAAAATTATGCATACTCTAGGGCTCGATTTAACCGACCAGAGTCTGAAAGGTACACCGCACAGGGTAGCAAAAATGTTTGTGAAAGAGATTTTTAACGGGCTTGATCCAAAAAACAAGCCAACCGCACGTCAATTCGACAACGAATTTGAATACGGAGACATGGTTGTGGAGAAAAATATCAATGTAACTTCATTCTGTGAACACCATTTTCTTCCGTTTATTGGTAAGGCACATGTTGCCTACATGAGTTCAGGCAAGGTGATCGGATTGTCCAAAATCAACCGGATTGTGGATTATTTTGCCCGCCGGCCACAGGTTCAGGAGCGTCTTACGCTACAAATTGCAAACGAATTGAAACGGGCAATGGATACAGAAGACGTAGCTGTTTTTATCGAAAGCAAACACTTGTGTGTATCAACCCGCGGAATAAAAGACCGTGAAAGCAGCACCGTTACCACTGAATACAGTGGCAGATTCAGGGAAGAAATAGCCCAGCAGCGATTTATCGACTACATCAGCCAGCAAACGGAGATGTAATCTATTCAAACTCATAACGATGGAAATTTCTGAATCTCCCCTCTGGATCTATAACAGTTTATCAAGAAAAAAAGAAGAATTTGAACCGATTAACCCACCCTTTGTTGGGTTGTACGTCTGTGGACCAACTGTTTATGGGGATCCGCATCTTGGCCATGCGCGTGCTGCCGTAACGTTCGACCTGATCTATCGATACCTGAAAACCAAGGGTTACAAAGTTCGCTATGTGCGTAACATTACAGATGTGGGCCATCTGGAGCACGAGGAAACCGAACAGGGGGAAGACAAAATCCTGAAAAAGGCTCGCATAGAGCAGATCGAGCCAATGGAAGTGGTGCAGCGGTATACCATCAGCTACCATAAAGGGATGGATGCCCTCAATTGCCTGCGTCCCGATATTGAACCGACTGCGAGCGGACATATTATTGAACAGATCAAACTGATTGAACAAATCATGGAAAATGGTCATGCCTACGAAGTTAACGGGAATATCTATTTCGACCTGGAAACCTTCAGGCAAGATTATCCTTACGGAGAACTATCCGGCAAGGTGCTGGAAGAACTTCAGTCTGGAAGCCGGGATACCGAAGGAATGGACGAGAAAAAGAGTTCTCACGATTTTGCCCTGTGGAAAAAAGCCTCACCGCAGCATATCATGAAGTGGGATTCACCCTGGGGCGAGGGATACCCGGGCTGGCACCTGGAGTGTACAGCTATGAGTCTCAAATATCTTGGCAACCGTTTTGATATCCACGGCGGCGGACTGGATCTGCAGTTTCCGCACCATGAAGCTGAAATTGCGCAGTGCAGAAGTGCACATGGACATGATCCCGTGAAGTATTGGGTACATAATAACATGATCACAATCGACGGGGCGAAGATGAGTAAATCAGCCGGAAATTTTATTAACCTTGAGGAGCTTTTTGCCGGCGATCATGAAAAGCTCGAAAAAGGATTTAGTCCCATGGTGGCACGTTTCCTGATGCTGCAATCGCACTATCGAAGTAAAATCGATTTTTCGAATGATGCCCTTCTCGCAGCTGAAAAAGGATATTTAAGACTGATGAATGCCGTAAGACTTCTGGGTGAAATTGAACTACCATCAAGAAATAATGTTAAAACCAGTGAAATAGATTCAGAAATTCTTGAAGCGTGCAGACGTTGCCGCGATGCTATGGATGACGATTTTAACACGGCACAGGTTCTGGCGGCACTTTTTGAACTTGCTGCGAAAATTAACGCGATCCACAACAGCCAGCTCGATGCCGGTCTTATTTCATCCGGTACTTTTACCTTACTGAAGAACACGATGCATACGTTTGTGTTTGATGTGCTTGGCCTGGCGGCTGAAATGGTAACAGATGACAGTAAAACGGAAGAGCTGGTGAAATTGTTAATTGAGATCAGGAAGGAAGCCAGAATTAACAAAGATTTTAACACTTCCGATAAAATCAGGGATGACCTTCAGAAAATGGGTATACGCCTGAAAGATGAAAAAAACGGCACCACTTTTGAAATCAATCGCTGATGCTGTTAGCCGGCTATTTTCTTTGCTGATTATTGGAGTGATCAGGCTTTACCAATTTGCCATATCTCCTTTTTTGGGTTCCAATTGCAGGCATTTGCCTACCTGTTCCAACTATATGCTGGAAGCGGTGAAAACATGGGGCCCACTGAAAGGTTTCTGGCTCGGCCTCAAACGTATCGCGAAATGCCACCCATGGGGCACATCCGGGTACGATCCCGTGCCGGAGAAAGAAAATGAAAAGGCGGAGAGGTAGTACAAGTTTCAGACCATTAACCTGCACGAAGATGCAGCTTTTATCAATAATGAAAGTGGCCTTTACTGTTTGCCACAAAGGCTCGAAAATGCGAAGGATCAAGAAGTTTTTTCATGATTATGATATTGGTTTGATAAAAGAAACAACAATAATTCCAATTAGTGCCATATTTCCTGAGTGGTACAAAAAAACATCATCAAGAAAAAAGTAAAAATCATCACTCTTTTTTACATAATTCAATTAAAATATTTAAACTGATAGTATGTCAACTAAAAAAAAGGACAACACAGGAAAACAAAAAGGATCGAAACCGCAACCTGGAAAAGGAAGTTATAAGCCACGATCTGAGAAAGGAGGCTTTAAATCACGGTCTGAAAAGGGAGGCTTTAAGCCGCGGACCGAAAGAGATGGCAATGAGACCCGGCCTGAGAAAGGAAGTTATAAGCCACGATCTGAGAAAGGAGGCTTTAAGTCACGGTCTGAAAAGGGAGGCTTTAAGCCGCGGACCGAAAGAGATGGCAATGAGACCCGGCCTGAGAAAGGAAG
>SKKO01000269.1 GCA_007123715.1 Balneolaceae bacterium
TATCTGTCATCTCCATCTGAATGGGAGGCATTCTGGAGCGAACTCAAAAGGGCTGTTAGGGGTGAACGGGCTCCGGTTACTTTTGGGAATAACGGCCTTGGATATGAGCTCATCAACGGAAAGCTGCATGGTGAACCCGACGTCTACCCCTATTACAACGAATGTTCAAAAGAGGATTTTCTTGACGAAGTGTTATCGTATCAAAATCAACAAGGAGAAACCCCGGCCTCACAGTTACGCGAAAGGGGAATTGAAATCAGAATAGAGCCCGGCAGATCCCTGCTGGATCAAACCGGGTTAACGATGGCTAAAGTGATTCATCGGAAAAAAGATTCGCAGGAAAATTGGCTCGTCGGGCTTGAAATGAACCGAAGCCAGCTAGGCAGCTCCAGCGCAGATTTTTTGATTGACCCGGTGTTCATACAAGCGGGTAAGATCAGCATAGACATGAGGTCTGCTCCGGTTTTTCTCACCGGAGGCTACTGCCTGGAACAGGATATTATATTGAAGAGAAAAATAGTTCTGCCATGCCTGCCTCAGGTCGGCGATATTGTATGTTTCCCCAACACAGCGGGGTATATGATGCATTTTTATGAAACCCGGTCGCACCTGTTTGAATTTTCAACCAATCTGGTGATGGATGAAAACAAGGGTACATTGGGAATGTATCAAGATGACAAAATCAGAGGATAAAAAATAAAGAACGCGGAAAGTTAAAGTTGAAATCTAAACCTTAAAATAATAATCACCATGAGAAACGACACTGTAAAAAAATTAGTCATAACCAGTGCCACGGTCATTTTTGGATATACGTTGAGACAGCTGGCTCAAAAGAAATGGATAGAAGTGTATAATGAAGAACCACCCGCAACTCATCCATCTGAAGAGATTAATTGGAAAAAAGTTATCATTTGGAGCGTAATAACCGGTACAGTTATTAGCACTGCTGAACTGGCTGCCAAGCGTTATCTTACCCTTAAGCTGGATGCCTGGATGTGAAGGAATGATGGATGTTTACCTCTTTTCAACCAGCCATAAATCAGTTTATCAAGACAACATGATAGGAACCTTTTGTGATCTTATCCTGCGAAAAAAACTCGCCTGAGTAGAAGAATGTTTATAACCTGTGGTTCAATTATTAACCGTTGGCTGTGAGGATTACAGTTTCATGCACCGGGCGCAGAGATTCCAACGCAGTAATAATGTAGACTTTGGGAAATCAGACCGGTTTATTCCGAAACTATGATATTGGGGCAAGGTCTTTTGTTAGATATTAAGAAACAAGGAGTAAGGATACAATAAAGTTATTTTGGAACATAAAATAAAAGTTTCTATATATATGTTAGTATCACTTAATATTCACATAAATCATTCATTATGGCGATCCTCAATAAGAAAGAGATTCAAAACCTTATCCGTCAGTACAGCAAAAAAAATGATACCATGCAAATAGATAAACTTATTCTCGTTGCTATTACAAGTGCTGCAGGAGGAGCGCTTTTGGGTATGTTATTTGCTCCCGACAAAGGAACCAACACCCGAAAAAAAATGGCTAAAAAAAGGGATAAATATCTTAAGCAGATCAAAAAAAGTACTGAGGAGCTGAGTCAACAGCTGAAAAACGAAACGGATACAATCTTCGGAAAATTTAAGAATAGGCTCCAAAATTTTAAACATGAAGTAGAAGATTACTCCGAGTTAACTTATAAGGAGTTATATGACATGGCAAAAGAGCTTAAAATCAAAGGATATTCTCAGATGAAAAAGTCCGAACTGATCCAGGCTCTGGATAATTAACGGGCAACAGAGGGTTCTATTTACCAAGTTTAAAGTGATACTGAGGCAGGTATAACACTCATCCATCCGTAGGGGCAGGCTGATGAGTTTTTGGAAAAAATGAGCCAGTTAAGACGATGGGCACTAGATCTGGTACACCCATTTGATGGCTGTTTGACCTTGGTATTGACAACACATCCAAACCAAAATCAGATTTATTGAACTGTATAACCAGTAGGCTACTGGCGTGTGATCAGCACTTATATACCCTGCAGGAACTGCGCATTTCGGGCATAAAAAAAACGGACACTTTCCGGTGTCCGTTTTAGGGAATTCTACAGATTGCCTCTTTTCTCTCTCTTTTATCTGTTTGTTGATGAAGTACGGTTTGTTGGTAAAGTACGGTCGGTCATTGTTTCCGGTTCATTAATGGTGTTATCATCGAGGGTAATTGATGATCGACTGAACATCCTCCCGTTCAGTTTTGCACCTTTTTCAAGCGCAATTTCATTCATGGACAGAATGATACCTTCAAACTCTGCATTCTCGCCAATGGTTACATCGCCTTTTACAAACCAAAAGATATTTTCTGCTTGGGCACCACTGTTTAAAGTGAATTTGACATTCTCATCTACAGTAAGATTATCACCTATCTTGAAGAGCCATACATCATCTTCACTGCCTGAAAGAGTGATATCGGATTCTAAATTAAGGGAATTATTCCATTCGTGTATTCCAGCGGTTAATTCATCGCTGTTAAAACGTTCATTGTTGTGACTCGTCACATCATTGCCGTTCTGCATCGAAATACCACAAAAGGCAGACATCATATCTTCGATGGCTTCACTGACATCAGGAGAGGTTGTATCGCTTTGATTCGAATGCCATACTCCATCCTGGGCGGAGGTTCTTTGCCAAGCTGAATCAGAATCATCTCTCTCTTGGTTTATGCCAGTTTCTTCAAATCCTTCTTCTGTGTCACCATTTTCCTCAGATCCTTCTCCTGTATGACCAGAAATCGTGGATTCAGATTTATTGTTAATACTGGTTTTTGACAAAATTACAAATTGGCCGGCTTTACCAAGGTCAACGAATTCTGGCCTGTTTGATGAGTCACTATACGTGGATCTGTCACCATTATCTGACCTGTCCATTGTTAACCTGTCTCTGTTGCCGGACCTGTCCATGGTAGACCTGCTGTCTCTATTATCTGACCTTTCATTATTCTCTAACCTGTTATCTCCTGAAGTGTATCTGTCACTTTGTGTATCAGATTGTCTATCAGAGTAGTCAGAATCAGATTTTTCCTTGGTTGTAAAACACCATTCTTGGTCGTTTTCAATAGCTACATTTTCCGAACTTCTTACACCATTTGTTATTGTAAGGGTGTAATGAGTACCCTCTTTTAAATCCTCCTCTGGCGTGAATGTAACTACTCTATTGGAATAGCTGACGGTGCCTTTTACAGCATCTTCAGTATCATTCCAGCTTTGCTCAGTATCATTTTCATTCCAGCTTTGTTCAGTATGATTAATTGCTGAGGTTTCTCTCATTTGATTATTCGGCATCATTTCGTCATGTGTTTGATGCATGTTATCTGATGTTGCACGTAACTTAACTGTATTGTCGTTTAAGGTTGTTTCATCCATCTCACTGCTGAATGTAATTTCGAAAACACTATCAAGATCAACATCTTCCTCACCATCGGAAGGAGTTGTTGTTAAAATGACGGGTGTATCTGTCTCAGGGTTAGCAATACCAGCTCTATCTCTATCTTGTGCTATGCCTCCGGCAGCAAATACAGCAAATAGAAGCGCTGTGAGGCTGACGGTTCCAAAAAAATGTTTATTTTTTCTCATGATTCTTTTTTTATAATTAGCGTGACGTAATTATCACGCTATTAAACTGCATATAAAACGCCTTAGAGTTGTTACAGCATACTGGCTCTGAGTTGTAAATATTTTTGGGGCAGAGTATTTGCATTGATAAAACACAGCGCTGTTTCCATAATCCGATCCCTCTTCAGGAAGTGTAAAAAGAGTTTCTGCAGTGTGTAAATTATTCTCTAATCATTTGCATCCACCTGAAAGGAAGGTATTTATTCTTGTGGCGATATGTTAATGGTGGCGATATATATAACTTAGATCAGGTTTCCTGTAACACCTTCCGTTAATTGATTCTATAAATTAGTTCTCATTCAAAAGTTAAACAAACGGAGCAATCATGGATAAACATAACAAAGACAACAAAAAAAGTAAAAATGACGAAAAGAAGCAGGTGAATAAAAACCCGCAATCTAAATCAGGAAAAGAATCGAACGCGAAGGCGAAAAGCCAAAAAGCGTAAAACGCAGTTATCACTTACTCAATAGGGCTTCTGAATTCAATTCAGAAGCCCTATTTTTTTAGTGTCATAGAATCATCCATTTTCTCTTTCCTGATTTCACAGACATTGTTACATTTCACTTCCGGGATTTTATCACACACATCACATCCTGTTCAGCGTACTTTAGATAACCCTTCCACCTGGAAAGCCTTTATAAACCGCAATGATTTAAGGATAAGGCACTTAGCCACAAGGACACGAAGGAGCGAAGGTGCACTAAAGTTTTTAATGTCATCTCTGATATGGTGTTGCCCGCTTTTTGGCAAAATTAGTGGCTACCGATGACAGTTTGTTTACACTCTGCACTCAACAGGTCAATGCCAAAGCTTTTGGACACATCCTGCCATGAACCCCTCGACCAGATTTCTCAATTTTCCTAAAATCCTGGCTCGGGGTTAATTTTTTGAAGCTTATCTATCCGTCAGCTAAAGCAGACGGCAATTGTTTCGTTCATTATACCCGCTCTTCGATATTCCCAATAGGGATCACTTTGGGGCAGTGATGTGCGGGAATTGATTTTCGAAAGACAAGGCCATCAGATCCAACTCTAAAGAATCATAGTGATATATTGGATTCTGAAGCGTATTGGACATTTCTGGCATTTAAAAAAAAGA
>SKKO01000249.1 GCA_007123715.1 Balneolaceae bacterium
CATGGCTTTACCGAAAAACTACCCTCACTTATTCTGTTACTCTGTTAATCGGTTCGTCCGTTCCTCTGTTATCCAGGGGCTTTCCCAGCCGGAGAAGCTCTCCGGCCTACATGGCTTTACCGAAAAACTACCCTCACTTACTCTGTTAATCAGTTAATCGGTTCGTCTGTTCATCTGTTTTTCATGGGCTTTCCAAGCCGGAGAAGCTCTCCGGCCTACATGGCTTTACCGAAAAACTACCCTCACTTATTCTGTTACTCTGTTAATCGGTTCGTCCGTTCCTCTGTTATCCAGGGGCTCTCCGGCCTACATGGCTTGATTACGTTAATATAGAATCGGTGATGAAATCAGGGATGATGCCGGTGGATCGTATTTTGAGGTAAACGTTTTCGGGGTGGGTGTTCCCGCTGAGTACAAGCAGGGTTTTTAGGCCGAATTTATTACCGCCCAGTATATCGGTATTCAGCGTATCACCTACCATGAGAATATCGGATTTTTCATAATTTCCGATTTTGTTAATGTCATCATACGCATAGATAAACATCTGCGTATCGGGCTTGCCAAAACGAAGAAATTTCTGGTTCAGTACCGCTTCAATCATACGTGAGAGCCCTCCAATGGCTACTGCCACATCATTATTGGAGATCGGATAGTATTTATCCGAGTTGGCCACAATAATGGGCAGGCTTTTCCTGCGAAGCAGGTTCACGGTTTTATTGATATCCCTGTTCCAGTCGAACCCTTCATCATCGAGAAAAACAAACGCCGAGATATCATCCATATCATTCAGGTCTACATCATTTACCGGTATTCTCTGAAGGCCGGGGTGAAGGATATATTCGGCCGAGTTTTCGGTTCCGAGATAAGCAATCGTACCGGTAGGGATTTTTAGTTCCAAAAACTGCCGGGTAAGCATCCCTGAGGTAATGATCTCATCATTGCGCAGTGTGTTTAGCCCCAGTTTGGCAAAAACCTCCACCTGCTGCTGCTGGCTTCGCGAAGCGTCGTTGGTAAGCACCCGGAGCGTGATGCCAAGATCACGGATCATGTGAATGGTATTCTGAACACCGGATATTAATCCCTTATGGTTTTTAAGGACTCCGTAAGAATCTAAAAAAACAGCTTTGTAATTTTTAACAATAGAAGAAAAAGATACTCTCTCCATAGCATACATAAGTTTATAGGTTTAGAGCTTTCAGTAGTGGTTCCGCGTTAAACTTTTTATCAATCGCAGGAAGATGAACAATGTAAGCTTCCTGTTGTAAACGGGTTGCAAAAATATCGTGAAAGAAATACCTGCCGTATTTAATCACATAATTGAGCAGAAAAAAACGATATGTCTCTTTTAAGAGCAGTATTTCCACACGGGTAAGCGGGTACTCTTCGTGGTATGATGTTAAAAACAGGATGAATCTTTCTTCCATCAGCCTGTCAATTTCATAACTGAAAATGGTTTTATCTCCCACACTTGAAACAATTCTGCTGAAAAAGTAGAAATCCATCATCCGGGTACTCATTCTGAACCAGTCATAATCCCACCGTGAAAAGATCTCAAAATTGGGTGTAACCGAAAAGTTACCGATGTTCCAGTCTACAAAAACCGGGATAAATTCAATTTTGCTGATCCCGATCTGATCCACATTCCTGATAAAAGTGTAACATTGTTCGCGTATCAGGTCTACATGCATCCGGTGTTCATGCTGTCCTTCTTTAGTATCCAGAATTTCGAGCAGGTGATAGATATCCACTTTCAGGGTTTTTGATGACGGCGGCAAAGAGTTTCGAACATTTTTACAGGCTTTATGAAACCTTGCAAATGACTTGGCAAGCTTTATAATTTCAACCTCATCCATTTTTTTAGGAGGTTTTTTCTTGATGCGCATCGGCTTGTAAAACACCACCCAGGCGTCTATGAATATGCTTTTATGCCTGTGAACAAAAAGGGAATTGCCCTTCATGAGCGACCTCGCGAGAACATTTTCAAAAGGATGCGGTAAATTGTTTGCGAGTGCATTGATGATGGTATGATCCTCAACAAAATGTTCAAACTTGCCAAAGTATGATAATTTGGCAATTATCACATTTTCATCGGTAAGTTTGATTCTGTAAACGTGATTTGTGGAAACCCGTGCACTGATATCCGTAATGGAGGCTATTTTTTTGGAACTGTCATAATTCCAGAGAGCCTCTCTCACTATCCCGTTAAAATCAATTTGAAGCATAATTTAAAACCCGGTCTCATTGGTTATGGTAGTATATTTTAATCAGCGTTGGCCTGTAAGTGTCTGCAGAACGCTGACAGGTCTTGTGCTGTAACCGGAGTAAGATACAAAAAGCCCTGAACCGTTTGGGGACAGGGCTTTGATTTAATAAAGAATATGTGGGTTTATTGTCAGAATGTTATACCGCTTACGGTTTTAATGATCCTGGCTCCTACTTGGTACGGATCGGCATTTGAAGCTGGCCTTCTGTCTTCGAGCCTTCCTTTCCAGCCGTCTTCAATCGTGGAAATTGGAATCCTGATAGATGCTCCGCGGTCAGAAACCCCGTAACTGAATTTATCAATAGACTGGGTTTCGTGCTTTCCTGTAAGACGCTTGTCATTGTCGGCACCGTAAACATCAATATGTTCTTTGATGAATTTGCCAAACTCTTCGCATACTTTGATCATATTTTCTTTACCGCCAACATCTCTCATAAGTCCGTTTGAGAAATTACAGTGCATACCGGAACCGTTCCAGTCGGTATCTCCGAGAGGTTTCGGATGAAGATCCACAGCTACTCCATATTTTTCAGCTATTCGTTCAATAAGAAAACGGCCAACCCAGATTTCATCGCCGGCACGTTTTGCGCCTTTTGCAAAAATCTGGTATTCCCACTGGCCTGCTGCTACTTCACCATTGGTCCCTTCAACATTCAGGCCTGCTTCAAGGCACACATCGAGGTGTTCATCTTTAATCTGGCGTCCGAAAACATTTCTGGCGCCCACACCGCAATAGTACGGCCCTTGTGGCGCCGGATAACCTCCTGCAGGAAAACCAAGCGGCATGTTTGTTTCGGGATCAACCAGGAAATACTCCTGCTCAAATCCAAACCAAAAATCTTCATCTTCCTCTATGGTTGCCCGTGAATTGGTGGGATGCGGTGTTCCATCTGCTCTTAAAACTTCCGTCATAATGAGGTAACCGTTCTTAATTTCAGGATCCGGGAAAATGGCAACGGGTTTTAACAAACAGTCAGAACCGGCCGTATCAGCCTGCTGAGTTGAACTGCCATCGAAAGACCAGACAGGTGCATCTTCAAGTTTACCGCTGAAGTTGTGGCGGACCAATGTTTTGCTTCTGAGAGCCTGGGTAGGCTTGAGACCATCAAGCCAGATATATTCAAGTTTGGAGTATGACATAGATGTGTTATTTGTTGATGTTTGTTGTTTCATGATTCGGTCAGTAACCATGAACCATTGGTTATTGTTATAATGTAGTTGCTAATATGCGTGCAATTTTTTTTGCATGTTAATGGTGTAAGTAAACAGCAACAAATATATTGAGCTCCATTATCTTATCAAAGTTTTTTAGTTAAAAAAATATTAACATCTAAGTTAATGTTGTTATTTCTATTTTTGCTTTAATATTTTAAAGTGTAAGCGCTTTTTTGTTTATTTATGTTAATTTTGCTTTTTCTATTGGGGATAATTCCGAAAATTTTTAGGAGCATAATTATTCTTTACCTTTCAGCCTCAAACTTATCCACACCCATTAAATTAGTTTTTTTGAATCGAACGGCTTTCTCTGTGTGGCTTCGAGCATCGCGGCCACAAACATTACCGGCATCTATAGTTCCTGTTCTCATTGGGGCATCTCTTGCCTGGAGCCATGGACTGTTGCGATGGGATACAACCATCGTTGCGTTGATTTGTGCCTTACTGATTCAGATCGGCACAAATTTCGCCAATGATTATTACGATTTTGTGAAAGGGTCTGACAGGCCCGACCGCATCGGCTTTGAGCGCGCCACTGCTGCAGGGCTTGTAACACCGGCAGCCATGCTGAATGCAACATGGGTCACAATGGGCATCGCTTTTTTAACAGGCCTTTATCTTGTTTGGGTAGGCGGCTGGGTTATCCTGCTGCTTGGGATGTTGTCTCTTCTTTTTGGAGTACTCTACACCGGTGGCCCCTACCCACTGGGATATAATGGACTCGGTGATATTTTTGTGTTTATTTTTTTTGGTTTCGCTGCTGTAATGGGCACCTATTACGTAAATGCACTGCAGCTGCATGCGCACTCTTTCTGGGCATCGATACCGGCAGGGGCACTCTGTGTAAATATCCTTGTAGTAAACAATTTGCGCGATATTGAACAGGATCGCATTTCAGGCAAGCGTACACTGGGAGTGTTTTTTGGTGAAAATGCACTAAAACTTGAATACACGCTACTTGCGCTTGCAGCTTTTATCGTTCCAATCCTGTTGTTCTCACGATTCAACTTTTCGCCCTGGATACTTCTTCCTCTTCTTTCCATTCCGGCTGCGGTTATCCTGACAAAAAAAGTATGGATACACAACCACAAGCGCGATCTCAATCCCGTTCTTGAGAGAACGGCTCAATTTATGATTCTGTACGGATTATTATTCTCAGCGGGAATCATTCTATAAGCGCGAAAAAGGCGGGAA
>SKKO01000367.1 GCA_007123715.1 Balneolaceae bacterium
CCGGTAGTTACCGACGTGAGAGATGCCATTGACTTTCTCGAACGATACACTGCCGATGATTACTGGCCGCTGCCGGTGTACCGGGAAATGCTCTTTGTTAAATAGATCTATCGCGTTTGAGGGGTACCGCCTGCCGATGATAGATTTTTGAGGAAAAGGTATCAGGTTTAAACCATGTAGGCCGGAGAGCCCCTGGATAACAGAGGAACGGACGAACCGAATAACCGATTAACGGAGTAAGTGAGGGTTGTTTTTCGGTAAAGGCTCTTTTCGACATTCGATATTCAGGATTCCCAAGTGCAGGGAGATCCTGCCACTCCAGTCAGAGAAGTCTCGGCTTGTGTGTCAGGATGTTTTCTGTTCATTCATCACCAAATGATTAAAGCTGCCGGCGGAGAACCAGCATAAGCGTTAACGCGGGGAATGACAGAGGGTAAGTTTTAGGTTAGATTTAATATGAAACCTGAAATCAATTGAAAACGGATTGGCGGGAGTCTAAGTCGCAGTATAAGTTGTTTGGATCATAACCGGTGATCTCATAAGAATGACCCGGTGATCCGCAGGTGATTTCGAAACATAATCATTAGATCAAAGAGAAATTAATCAATATTATCATGAAGAGAACATTTTCGCAATATAACGAGACAGACACACTCAAAACCGTAATCATTGGCCGGTGGGAGGGATTTCATGAAGATGAGACATACTCAAACGTTCTAGAAGAGAAACGTGAAAATCCATCGACAGATCAGCTGAAAAGGGAATTTGAAGCCTTTCAGAAGGCACTTGAAGAAAATGGCGTGGAAGTGCTGATTCCCGAATATGTGGGGAAATTTCTCCACGACCAGCTTACGCCGCGCGATGTTGCCGTGGTGATCGGAAACCAGATCATAATCTGCAACATGGCTAAAAGCAGCCGAAAGTATGAAATAGCCGGTATTTTTCCACTCATCAGGGATTTTACGGGTGGAGAGCCAACCCTCCTTATACCGCCGGTCGAATGCCTTATCGAGGGGGGTGATATCATGGTGGATAGGGGGAGGATGATTGTGGGACTGAGTCAGCGCACCAACGTTAATGGGTATGAATGGCTGCTTGATCATTTCACCGGTCAGATGGAAGTGATTCCTATCTATTTAACTGACTTAAAAAAGGAAGAAAATGTACTTCACCTCGATTGTGCCTTCAACCCGGTTGGAGATAACAGTGCGTTAGTGTATATGGATGGCATCAAACCCATTCCGGATTTTTTTAAAAAGGAATACGATCTGATTGAAGTAAACAAGGAAGAACAGCAAGCTCTTGCAACGAATGTATTTTCCGTATCCAAAAAACTGGTGATCGCAAGGGATCATCCGCAATCAAAAAGAGCTGTTGGTGAAATGAGAAAAAGGGGAATTGAAGTGATCGAAATTCCTTTTGATGGAGCTCCGTCCACCGGTGGGTCATTTCGGTGCTGCACACTCCCGCTTATCCGGGCATAACTCAATAAAGAAACAAAAGCCCTCTGTGCACAATAGGGCTTTTAATGATCCATTCCCCGGGACCAGGAGAGCCTCCGGCACTTGGGTTTATGTAGGGGCTATTTTTTGAAATCCCATTTGGATGATATTCGATTTTCGATCTTAAATACTTCGCACATCTGCAATCGGATATCGGAAATCGCATATCAAAATGGCGTAGCCAGGCTCCGGAGGAGCTTCCTGCTTGTTAATGGCAACCTATTCCACCCCAAAGATATTTGTAAGGAACCTATACATGGCGGCAGGGTTACGGGGTGGTTCCAATTAAATACCTGTTCCGATTTTTGGATGGATGGTATAGGTGGCTCCTCCGGAACCATGTGGTTTTGGCATCTGCATCATCCATAAACAGGATGCTCCTGCCGGAGCAGAATCGGTCAGACACACCCATTTCATGACTGTTTGGCTATGGTACTGTATCCCTACATAGATTGTCTGTTATCCATATAGGATTTGTTATACCAGCAAAATTTTAACAGGAATAGCAAAACCAACGGCTCTTGGCTGAAGTTGAGATAGGCATCTATTCCTTGTGGGGTATATATACTTCACATTGAATACCCATGCCCTTTATCTGTGATGGCACGCTGCACCGCATAGATACAGGTGCCCTGAGTCCGTTGGGAAAAACCAATGAGCTTCATATCTTCGATCAATCGTGTTTCAAATGGTTTTTGTTAGCGGTAATTATGCAATAAATACGTAACAACAATTCAAACAAATGGTTAGCAATATTAAAACATAAGTATGCCAACAAAAGGACAAAAAACATTCAATCCCGAAAATGGTGATTCATATGAATTTCTTGAAACTGCCAAGGACACTAATGGCCAACATGTTACCTTGAAAGCCACTATTCATAGCAAAGGGGAATTTGTGCCCAGGCATTTTCACGTTTATCAAGATGAAACTTTTGAAGTCGTTTCAGGCAAGCTGACTGTTTGGTCAGACGGGCAAACAAGAACGCTATCTGCGGGTGAAAAAATTACTCTACCCAAAAACATCCCACACAACCATTATAATATTGAAGATATACCTTTGTGTTATATCCATACGGTGACACCGGCATTAGACTTTGACTTTTTAGTTGAAAACTTAGCTGGACTTGCAGCTGACGGGAAAAGTAAAAATGGAAAATATGGATTCATTCAAGAGTTGGTTACCCTGAAGTACCTTGACAGTAAAGCATACCTTGCTGGCATTCCAATTGGTATTCAAAAAGTTTTAATGAATACAATTGCACCTCTTGCACGGTTATTTGGTTATCGTGCTATCTATAAGAAATATTCCGGGATAGAAAAATAACGGCTGTTTCGCCACGCAGCAGAAATGTATGGCCGCTGATCAGTAGACTAACGGTACAAAAGTTTGTTCATCGATCGGCGGACGGATGTAGCTGTTGTCTTCCTGCTTGGCCGGAAGCTTAATTTCGGGCGGAGTAATATATTTGTAATCAATCTGGTTCAGCAGATGATGGATGCAGTTGAGCCGGGCTTTTCGCTTATTGTTGCCGTCTACCACGAACCAGGGTGACTGTTTGGTATCGGTGTAGCGGAACATATCATCTTTCGCCCTGGAATAGTCAACCCATCGCTTGCGCGCTTCGAGGTCCATTGGGCTAAGCTTCCAGCGCCTTGTCCGATCATCCATGCGTGACTGAAATCGTTTTTCCTGAACATCTTCTGAGACTGAAAACCAGTATTTAATCAGGATGATCCCAGAACGCATCAACATTTTTTCAAATTCCGGGCAGGATCGAAAAAACTCCTCCACCTGCTCTTCCGTACAGAATCCCATCACCCGCTCCACGCCGGCACGGTTATACCAGCTGCGGTCAAAGAGTACAATCTCTCCGGCAGATGGAAGTTGTTCTACATAGCGCTGAAAATACCATTGGGTTTGCTCTTTCTCAGTAGGCTTATCGAGCGCCACAACACGGCAAATACGTGAGTTGGTTCGCCGTGTGATCCTTTTTATGACACCACCTTTTCCGGCCGCATCACGGCCTTCGAAAACCACTACAACTTTTACCCCTTCTGCTTTTACCCATTTCTGCAGTTTGGCCAGTTCGAGCTGCAGCTTTCTTAATTCTTCGGTATAGAATTTCTTCTTCATAAATGTGAAAAATTTTGGTTACATGTTCTTTCTCAAGCATTCATTGAATACCTGTTCAGATCAGTAATGATTTTAGGATGTCAAATTTTAGATTTCCGACGTCAACATAATGAAAAATATGGACTCAAGCATTTCTGCCATAGCAGTGCTATGCCGGTACTTTATCAATATTCTCCCTGTTCCAATGCCGGTGTTGGGCGATCGCCTGTATGAATTCTTTGTTGAATAAATCCAGATTACCGGGATTTCCGGCAATGATTCCATTTTCGTTCGTTATGCCATCCTGCCCTGAATCCGGCAGATTCACGCCCGGAAGCCTGCACACCTCAAGGAAACTGACACCTTCTCCCAGTGCTGCAATGGGCTTATAATGTTTATATGCCTCACGCACAAAATGAACAGCATCCCCATTTTCCTTTAATGCATCTGCACTCTCTTTACCACCCGGAATAAGTATCGCATCAAACATGATAGAACCGGACATAATAAAGATCATATCGACTTCAACCTGTTCACTGCCGTTTTTTAAAGGATCTGCAAGTTCGGATACAATTTTCACCTGTGCCCCTTCTTTCATCAACGCACTTTTTACTTTGCTTACATGGGTGTGATTATATCCATCGAGGGCAAGTACCGCGATTTTCCTGCTTTTTATGGTATCCTTCACCGTATTTCCCATACTCAGAGCGGGTGACTTTTTCCCATGGTTTATTACCGCCTCAGAAGATGGCGGAACAATACCCACTCCTTTAGATACCTGCACCGCAAAATCGTGATCCACATGATTGAACAGTTCATAAATTACCCGCTTGCGGATTTCTTTATCTTTCACTTTTCCAAGTTCAAAATGGGCTGCTTTCACAATATGCTGTTTTTCCGGTTTCGACATACTGTTCCAGAATAACGTAGCCTGGCTGAAGTGATCCTTAAAACTGTTGCTGCGTTCCCGTATTTTATGGCCGTCAACTTTCTCGGCATGATGCACATAACCACCCAACTTTTCGGGTGCAGACATCGGGCAGCCACCCCGCA
>SKKO01000124.1 GCA_007123715.1 Balneolaceae bacterium
ACAATACACTTTTATTTTGGAGTGTACCTCTTCGCCAGTACTTAACGGCGGGGATGTGCATGTTACTTCTATTGTCTTTCAGCAACCTTGCTTATGGACAGCAACTGGAAGTAACCGGAACCGTTACAGACGAGTTTACCGGTGAAACCCTTATAGGTGTGAACATCCTGATAGTAGGGACCACACTTGGAACCACAACCGATTTAAACGGGCAATACACATTAAATGTTCCAGGTCCTGATGCTCAGCTCAGATTTTCCTATATCGGATATTCAACACAGACGATTGCCGTTGGAGGCCGTTCAGTAATCGATGTCGTAATGCAGTCTTCTGCCATTCTGGGTGAAGACCTCGTTGTTACCGGTTATTCAGCTCAAAGAAGAATTGACCTAACAGGTTCAATCAGTGTGGCGAATGTTCCACAAATGCAGCGAATAGCAGAATCATCCATTACAAGGCAGCTTCAAGGACAGGTATCCGGTGTAACGGTTACTCAATCAGGGCAGCCGGGCGATGAACCTAACGTTCGAATCCGGGGGGTCGGAAACTTTGGTAACGTGAACCCATTATACATCGTAGATGGCGTACCGACTGGTAGTATCCGCGACCTGAACCCGCGTGATGTGGAGTCACTGCAGGTACTGAAAGATGCATCTGCTGCATCCATTTATGGTGCGCGTGCATCCAATGGGGTTATTATTATCACTACCAAACGGGGACGGCCGGGCTTAAATGTTCAGTTCGAATCATATGTAGGTTATGAAACACCGAAACACCATGGCAATCCATATAACATTGCATCACCTCTTGAGCACGCAGAACTCGAATGGCTTGCCTACAGAAACTCAGGGCTCACCCCATCTTCCCCATTATACGGAAGCGGTGCCTCACCGAGGCTGCCAGATTATATTGCTCCTGCTGGTTTAATGTCTGGCCAGGTGAATCATGATGATTATTATGTGAATCCATTTTATACCAGCACAGCTGATCTTGCAAGCTTTTACAGGATAACTCAGGCAAATCAGCAGGGTACAAACTGGTTCCAGGAAATTTTCAAACCTGCCTGGACAACAAATAACAACCTTGCAATTAGTGGCGGTACAGATGATGCGACCTATATGTTGTCGCTGAATTATATTAACCAGGAAGGTACACTTCTTAGAACCTACAACGAGCGGTATGCACTTAGAGTGAATACACAGTTCAACGTTACTGACAATATCCGCATTGGCCAAAATACATCTCTTGCCATTTGGTATAATCCACAGTCTGGATCGTTGAATGAAGGCACAGCCACAGGTATGGTATACCGGCAGCAACCCATCATTCCGGTATATGATATCGGAGGGAACTTTGCCGGGAACTTCGGTGCACCATTGGGCAACGCCAGTAATCCGGTAGCCCAGCGTGAGCGAACCATGAACAACACCGGAGAAAACAACCGGATTTTCGGTAATGTATTTGCCGAGTATGACATACTTGAACAAATCACATTCCGTACCAATTTCGGCGGAAGCTACGGAACAAGTAACTGGAGCTGGTTCCAGTTCCCATCGTATGAAAATGCTGAAAATGCTGTGGTAAACCTCTATGGTGATGGTGCATGGAATGGCATGGACTATACATGGACCAACACCCTTACCTATACTGATCTGCTTGCCGGTGTACACAATGTAACAGTAGTTGTAGGTACAGAGGCCTATGAAAGTACGGGAAGAGAAAGAGGCGGTACACGTACCGATTACTTTTCATTTAACCCAAATTATGTCAATCTCAGTACAGGCGCCGGAACACCAACGAACTATAGCTGGAGATATGAAAATTCACTTCTTTCCTACTTCGGAAGGGTTGAATACAATTATGATAACCGCTATTTGTTGAACGCTACCCTGCGCCGTGACGGATCCTCCAGGTTTATGGAAAACCGTTGGGGTACATTCCCCTCTGCCAGTATTGGCTGGCGTATTTCACAGGAATCGTTCATGCAGGATGTGGATTGGCTCGCAAACCTCCAGATACGTGCAGGATACGGCATTATGGGTAACCAGCTAAACGTTTCACCTGAAAATGCATTTACACTGTTTGCTGCCAACAGGCTGTCATCCTACTATCCGATTACCGGCGGGCCTTCAATCGCAGAAGGATTTTTCCAAACCCGCATTGGCAACCCGTATGCACGCTGGGAAGAAGTCCACAGCATGAACATCGGTTTCAATGCAATGTTGTTTGACGCAGCTATTGAAATTGATATGGATTATTACAGGAATGATGTTCGCGACTTGCTGTTCAATCCGGAACTTCCAGGGCAGGCAGGCCTTGCCTCTCAGCCATTCATTAATGTTGGGAATGTTCAGAATACCGGTATTGACCTTTCTGTAACCGGGCGCCATACTTTCAGTCAGGATTTCAACATGAGCACTACAGTTAACTTTACCACATACAGCAACGAAGTTGTTAAGATTGCTGAAGGTATCGAAAACTTTGACGGTACCTCACGTAGATTTGGCGGCGGCAATCCAATTGTCAGAAACCAGGTTGGCTGGCCAATCTCCACATTTTTTGGATATCAAATCGAAGGTTTTTGGGAGAGTGCTGCTCAAATCGCACAGTATAATGCAGGCGCACCAGGTGGTGTATACCAATCAGAAGCTGCACCCGGACGTTTCAGATACGCTGATGTTTCCGGAGACGGCCGTATAACCGCTGATGACAGAACCCGCTTAGGTGACCCACATCCGGACTTTACATACGGACTGGATATTTCATTGAACTACAGGAGTATCGATTTCAGTGCATTCTTCTATGGATCACAGGGCAACGATGTTTGGAACCAGGTAAAATGGTGGACCGATTTTTATCCGTCATTCCAGGGTGCCAAGAGCAAGACTGCTCTGTATGATTCCTGGAGGCCGGACAACCTGAACCCAACAGCTCCGATACAGGAGAATGCAGGATCTACTGCTACCAACCTTCTCCCCAACTCCTACTATGTTGAGGATGGATCATTCCTGAGATTGAGAACCGTGCAGCTTGGATATTCTTTGCCGGTGGATTTACTATCACGCCTCGGACTGAACCAGCTCAGAGTGTACGTACAGGCACAGAATGTGTTTACCATAACCGGATATTCCGGACCGGATCCTGAAATTGGCAACACACAATCAGCAAATGCCAGCACCACCAGTTTCGGTGTGGATGAAGGAGCTTACCCGGCATCCCGGCAGTTCCTGTTTGGAATCAATCTTGGATTTTAAAGAATTTAAAAACAGAGGTCTATTATGACGAACTCAAAAAATGGATTAATTATACTTGCATTATTACTTACGGCAGGTTTGTTCACCAAGGCGTGCGGTGATGATTTTCTCACCCGCCCGGCTTTGGGCTCGCTGGATGAACAGGTACTTGCCGACCGTACCGGTGTGAATGCACTGCTGCTCGGCGCCTATGGTGCGCTGAGTCAGACAGGTAACCAGGGATGGGGCGACGGACTTCCGGGTGATGGTGCCTGGGTTGTATGCCCAAGCAATTGGTTATACGGAAGCGTTCTGGGAACGGAAGCACATAAAGGCAGTGATGCCGGCGACCAGCCGCAGATGAATACCCTAGGCGGCATGAACGTAGCTCCAACTACAGGTTTTATTAACCTGAAATGGAGGGGTTTATACGAAGGCATTGCACGAACCAACTCGGTTTTAAGGGTACTGCCTAATGTTCCATTAGCTGAAGGTGTATTTTCAGAAGTTGACAGGGCAAGAATTGAAGGAGAAGCGAGATTTATACGCGGGCACTTCTACTTTGAGCTGAGAAGGTTCTTTAACAAAGTTCCATGGATCGATGAAAATACCGATGCCATCACCCCACAGCCAAACGACCAGGAGATCTGGCCGATGATCGAAGCAGATTTCCGCTTTGCTTATGAGAATCTGCCTGAAGTTCAAAGCCAGGTTGGCCGCCCTAACAGCTGGGCAGCTGCATCATACCTTGCCAAGGTTTACATGTATCAGCAAAAATTCCAGGATGCAAAAACACTGTACGATCAGATCATTCCGAATGGCCGTACATCCAATGGACTCCCTTATGACCTTGTTCAGCTAGACCAGGTTCACAACCCGGTGTACAAAAATCATGCTGAATCCGTATTTGCGATTCAGGCTTCAGCCAGTGATGGTACGGGAACGATTCAAAATGCCAATCCGGGTATGATGTTAAACTATCCATACAATAGCCCATTCCGTTGCTGCGGTTTCTACCAGCCTACTCAGTACCTGGTAAATGCCTATCAAACGGTAGATGGCCTTCCAAGGGTTGATAATCACCTGGTTACCAGCGTTAAGTGGGATAATGGCATTATGTCGAATCAGCAATTTACCCCGCATGAGGGCACACTGGATCCACGATTAGACTACACAGTTGGCCGTCGCGGCGTTCCGTTCCACGACTGGGGACCACACCCGGGCGAACGATGGATTCGTGACCAGTCCTACTCCGGCCCGTATGCTGCCAAGAAACACATCTGGTGGAGAACGGATGACCAGGATGTTAACAATCCAACCCAGTGGGCACCCGGAACTTCCTACAATATCCCGATTATCAGATTTGCTGATGTTCTTCTAATGGCAGCAGAAGCTGAGATCGAAACGGGAAGCATGGCCCA
>SKKO01000218.1 GCA_007123715.1 Balneolaceae bacterium
AAGGCAGGCAAACCGTTAGATTTGGTTTTTGATGATTTTACAAATTTATTCAACCCGGGTGATATCTTCATCGATAGCGGTAATTCCAATTTTAATGACACGAACCAAAGAGTAACCCGGCTTCAGAAGAAAGGGGTACAGTTTGTTAGAATGGGAATCTCCGGTGGCGATGAGGGTGCAAGAAATGAACCTTCAGTTATGCCGGGTAGAATAACTAGCTGGTTAAGCTCATCAACAGGAATGGATTCCCGTAAAACGAAGGATTGTTTCCCTCTCTCTCCAATCCGGCAAGAATTGATCCATAAGCAGGTAAAAACGTTTTGAATGATGCTTTTCGAGCAGATGTACCATTTCATGTACAACTACCATCTCAAGACAATTCACATCACGTTTAGCAAGCTCAAGGTTCAGCCATATTCTTCTGTCCCGGATATTACAGGTACCCCATCGTGTTTTCATTTTCTTTACACCAAATTCCTGAACCTTTACATTCATAACAGGCTCCCATTTTGATATGAAAGTCATGATCATTTCTTTCACCTGAACCCGGTACCAGTCATCCATGATTTTTTTCCTTTTTTCCGCTGTACTGTTCTTTTTTGTATACAGCATAATTTTATCATCTGAACCGTACAAGACCCCCTGGGCTTTTGTGGTTTCATATACCATTAAACTCTTGCCTTTGCCCCACACATGAACCTGATCGCCGGTAACGTATTGAACTTCTATTTTCTGTACCGGCTGTTTTCGCTGAAACAGATTTTTTTTGATCCAGTGAATCCGTTCACGCACAAAAATTCTGATGCTCCCCTCGGGAACATGCCATGGACATGAAAGCACAATCCGGCCATCTGACGAATACACCCTTAGATACATATTTTTGATTTTTTTCCGCTTTACTTCAATCGTAATTCCGGATTCTGTCAGGTTACTCATCAGGCTAATCAAGTTGGGTATTACGTCTGTTGATGCAAGTGTGGCTGCATGTTACAGAGAAAAAGGGACGGATAAAAGCGGGAATGCATATCCCGAAAGGCAGGAATTCTTATCAGTCTGTGGCAACATACTTTTTTTGTTTTGGCTGATCCTGTTCCAACCTAAAGAGGTGGGGCCAATATGAATGCACAGATACTGATACAGATGATGAAAATGGGAAAGAAAATTTCAGATTTAAAGGGCTGAAAATGGCAAGCGTATTTTTGATTAAAGAGCCCCATTTTCGGGGCTCTTTTTATAGAATTATGCTGTCAGTAATTCAGTCTCAGCCCGCCTGCCTCCCTTATCCACGGCAACAACCCTGTATGATTTACCCGGAACGTTCATACGGCATGTAAACGGCTGATCGAGTGAAACCTGAGGTTTATGTGGTATCTTATCCACCACTACCCCATCCCGGAAAACCTCGTAATGGGAGATGGGTTCATCTCCGGCATAGGATGTGTGCCAGGACAGATGGACCTGATTATCCGTCAGAATTTCAGGGTTTCTTGGGGGCGTCAGGCCGCGATCAGGAAGTTAAAAGTAGTTGGTATCCCCTTCCCGGGCACGCAATCCAAGTTTTTCGAGATCTCGTCTTTCATGTTCCGTCAGTGTGCCTTCTTCTATTTGTGCGGCATAGTAATTCTGAATAAGCTGACACTTGAGCGGATTTTCATCTATATGTCCAATTCCGATAATTAATGTATCCATACCTTTCGTTGTCAAGGCATATTCAACAAGAGGTTTGCTTGGCAGTTCACGGGTGCCAACATCACGTATCACATGTTCCGGGCGGTTACTCCATCCGGCATGTTTACCGTACATGGTTCCATCGGCAAATACTTTCATACCCACAATTCCGATATCTTTCGCCTCAGCAACCGGGAAAACATTATATTGCATATTCAGGTATCTGCGGTCGTTCACATTTATTGCTACGAGCATTCCGTCGAGCAGTTCATACCTGTCGCGCTGAATCATCTCTATCATGGCAGGAGCAGATAAGTGACCGGAAAAACCCAGGTGCCGAATGAGTTTCTCATGTTTGGGATTCATGCCGGTAATATTGGTCCCGTCCCTGAAATCACGAAGTGCGATCAGTGCCCCAAAATTTCCATTCGGATCAAAAGACCCTTCAAGCCCATTGTAAACTACGTCAATTTCTTCAAACGCAGTAAGATTGTGAATCATCATCATATCCACATAAGCTCCTTCGGGATAATATCCCTTGCCGTCACCAAACATTTGGGACAACGAACGTTTCAGATCGGCAACAGCCCCGCCGGCATGATCGCCATTGGTACTGTTTCGAACGTTTTCCAGTTCCGGATAGCCACCTTTTGCCCAGCGGATCATGGATTTCGTGGTTAAAAAAATCGATGAGCGAAGGCTCTCATGATAATTCCGGGTACCGGGAATCAGATTAAGCTTCTGAAAAGCTTTACCAAAATTTTCCTGGCTTGGACCATACACGTTAGACGTATCGTAATAATTTACCTTCAGGTCAAATGCCTTCAGGATTATATTTACGGGATTAACATCATCCGGAGTCCATTGTATGGATGATTGGCCCCCAAGTCCCAGTGTTGTTACATCAAAATTTGTACGTCCAAAGCGCCTTTTCATTGGTTCCGGAAAACGGTTTGCTTCATAAGCAAAACCCGGAAGAACGGTAATACCAGCTGCCGCAGCGGCCGATAATTTCATAAATTCACGACGGGATAGAGTTCTGTATTTAGCCATATCAGTTTGCAATTTCATGAAGTGCAGTATGGTTTTTAACAATTTCATAAAAACCGGCACTTCTATTATTGATAATTAGACCTTTCTATCTAATTAAGATACTAAAAAAGAACTCCCCGTTCACTTCATTAAAGATCAGACTTTCATTGAATTTTCAGCTATTGCAATGTGGAATGTTTTATTCACCTGACTGGCTTTGCCGGAATATTGCAGGAAAAAATCGGTTTGATGGTTGCAGGTTAAGGTTCTGGCCCGGGTCAATATTAACTTCACGATTGTACTCCGCAGGCTATTAGAAAAAGCAGTTCCATTGAACAGCACACACCAAAATGATTGCGTGAGCTATTCAATGATAATTTTTACATATAAATCCCAAAACCTTATCCAGCGAAATTCTGTAGTCACCTAATCCCGCATTAGCTTTTTGTACTGAATCCGGGTGGGCTGATCGTCACTTATACCAAGTCGCATTCTGCGGTTATCTTCATACTCCTGGTAGTTCCCTTCAAACCAGCAGACCTGGCTGTTACCTTCAAAAGCCAGGATATGAGTGGCAACACGATCAAGAAACCAGCGGTCGTGAGAAATAACAACAACGCAACCCGCAAATACAAGCAACGCTTCTTCCAATGCCCTGAGGGTGTTTACATCAAGATCGTTTGTGGGTTCATCGAGTAGCAGCACATTTGCACCCTGTTTCAGAATTTTTGCCAGATGAACACGGTTTCGTTCTCCGCCTGAAATTTCATTCACTTTTTTCTGCTGATCGCTGCCGCTGAAATTAAACCTGGCAACATATGCCCGGGAGTTCATTTCGCGATTTCCAAGTTTCACCAGATCTTGTCCCCCCGATATTTCTTCCCAAATGGTTTTTGCAGGATCGAGAGGCCGCTTTTGATCTACATAACCAAGTTCTACCGTGTCACCAAGAGAAATTTTACCGCTGTCGGATGTTTCCTCTCCGGTAATCATCTTAAAAAGTGTGGTTTTCCCGGCACCATTCGGCCCGATTACACCCACAATACCACCCGGAGGCAGGCTGAAATTCATATTTTCTACAAGAAGCGTATCTCCATATCCTTTAGAAACATCTTCTGCAAGAATTACTTTATCTCCAAGACGTGGACCTGCCGGAATAAAAATTTCCATCTCGTCCCTCCTTTTCTGATAGTCATCTGAAAGCATCTCTTCATATGCACTGATTCTGGCTTTGCTCTTTGCACGTCTTCCTTTAGGATTTTGCCTAATCCACTCCAGTTCCTGCTCCAGTGTTTTCTGTCTTTTCGACTCATGTTTTTCTTCCTGATCAAGCCGTGCTTTTTTCTGTTCCAGCCACGAAGTATAATTTCCTTTGAACGGGATTCCTTCACCCCGGTCAAGTTCAAGAATCCAGCCGGCTACATTATCCAGAAAATAACGGTCGTGGGTAACGGCAATAACGGTGCCTTCATAACGGGCAAGATGCTGCTCAAGCCAGCCAACCGAAGCGGCATCAAGATGGTTAGTTGGCTCATCAAGAAGAAGAACATCCGGTTTTTTAAGCAAAAGACGGCAAAGAGCCACCCTTCTTCGTTCTCCCCCGGATAGAACCGAAATGGAGGTGTCACCCGGCGGACAACGCAATGCATCCATCGCCTGGTTTAGCTTCGAGTCAATGTCCCATGCCCCAAGCCTGTCTATCTCGTCCTGGAGCTTTGCCTGTTTGACAATCAATGTATCAAAATCAGCATCAGGGTCACCAAAGCCTTCATTTACAGCTTCATATTCTTTGATGAGATTTATTGTACCCTGTACACCTTCTTCAACGATATCGCGAACAGTCTTGGTTTCATCAAGTTGCGGTTCCTGGGAAAGGTAGCCGAATGTGATTCCTTTCTGGCGTGAAATATTTCCGATATAATCTTCTTCTTCACCGGCAATG
>SKKO01000340.1 GCA_007123715.1 Balneolaceae bacterium
ATTCATCAGCCCAGAACTGCACTGGGCAGACGAGGGAACTAACCCTCGACTGACGAGTGCCTTTCTCGTCTGTCGAATCCCCCACCACCAGCATCCCAGATCCAACCCCCACATTCGTCAGCCCAGAACTGCACTGGGCAGACGAGGTAGCTTCACCGGGCAGACGAGATAATAGTTACAACAGACCGGGAGGGAATCAAAATGAGTTCATCCGGAAGAGATGATGGCTTTTTCTCAAGGTTGTATTTTGAAGATGTAATATACCGGCTCCATTCCGAAACAGCGCCGGCGGATTTTCCGGTTGTATCGATTGTGATCTCACGATCTTTATGGCTGTAGTTAATGGCTACCAGGGTAACCCTGCGGTCTTCAGGGTGCAGATACGCAGAAACCAGAATATCTTCCGCGGCTTCAAGGGGAGATAAGTTATCTGAACGGCTCACCTCTACCCTTACAGCGCCCGGCCTGATAAAACGGCTAAAGTTGCCCATACCCCAAAGGATTTTGGATTCATACACCTCACCATCATAAAAATCGTTATCGATATAGACCAGGCCGTCTTTATAGTCGTATGGGCTCACCCCAAGCCACCACTGCCATGATGATGCATTTGCAATGGTGAGATCATAGTGCATTACCCGGGTTACATACAATGCCGGATCGATCCCAAGGTCCCGTCCGTTGCCACGTAACACCCCGTCGATGTTGCCCAGTACACAAAATTCACTCATCCAGTATTCCAGCGAGGGATCGGTTTGCCTTATGGACTCCCAAACCTTGCGGCGCTGTTCTATCATCTCTTCCACAGGATATGTAGTAAAATAGCTGTGAGCCGCTATTTTCCGGGCCAGTTTGGGCAACTCCCTGACGGCACTTTCAGAACCGAAAAAGTATTCTGTTTGATTGCCCCTCCCATCATTGTCACGCGAAATCAGAAAATCGATTTGAGCGGTTTCCGGTATTTCGATTTTGGTATCCAGCCCGTATTCGGTAATTTTTTGATCGAGGGCCTTCACCACACCATCAATTTCACTGTTCCGGTATGGGGAACCCTCCTGGCCGTTACTGCTTGCCCAGTTCCATTGCGGCTCATTTACCGGGCTCAGGTAGGTGAGCGGTGAGCCCTCGTCCCTGAAGTAAGATGCAATCCTGGCAAGGTAATCCGCGAAATGTTCATAATTTTCCTGACTGATATTTGCATTGCCACTTCCGTCACCATGTGCTTTCCCGTTTTTGGTCAGCAATACAGGCGGGCTATTTACAAAACCGGTAAATTGCCTCACACCCCGTTCCTGTGCGGCTTTCATAAACCACTGCTGTCCTTCCTGATTATTCCAGTTGTAGGTGCTGTCTGTAGTAAGAAAACTTTCGGCCCTTCTCCACTCGGTGGCAATTCCGCTTTCATCACCCTGGCGCGCACTGCCCGCACCAATATTGAACCGCCACAAAGACAGCCCGATTCCCTGCGGATGACCCAATGAGTCCAATTCCATACTGAAAAGAAGATCGGCAATCTGCTCTCTTTTATCTAAGGGCCAGTATTTTCCCACAAATTGCACACTCCATGCATCTGATGCCCCGAAATTGTGAATTGTTTGCCGTATTTCATCGGTGTGAATCGTGAAAAGAACCGGATCAGGAGCCGATTTTTCTGTGGAAAATAATATAGAGCCACACAAAATTGATAGGGCAGAGATATAGATTAGAAGCCGTAACATCATAAATAAAGATAGTTTAACAGTTAAGAATATTTAAAAAACTATCCACTTTTCACTAAATGTTTTATTCAACTGCAAAACACATTACAGAAAATTTTTCCATCATTCAGTAATAATGTCTCTGTTAAAACCTGACTTCAAAACAATCATTATGGCATTCACCACCCATAAGCAGATCCGTCTTTCCTGTGGTCGGCACCGGCACGGTAAACACCGTTTACAGGTCCCTGGTATTCTTCTTTTAATCCACCGTTTCCGGTTAATATGGGAAGAGGAAGAGAAGAATGCCTTTCAAAAAAGATTCCCTGATAACCCCCTCCAACAGCACGCGACCTGTTCACCTCATGCCCTTTAGCCTTCAGGCTATCGCCAATCAGGTCGTACAGGTAGAGGTCGAGGCTCACTGCATCGCGGTTTTGGCTGTGATCGAATCGGGCGGCATCCGATGTAGCCTGAACATTCATTCCAAGATCGATCATGTTAATAATATGCTGAGCATGTGCCTGTGGCTGAGTAGCCCCTCCCATGTTTCCGAATGCCATCAGAGGCTGCTCATCTTTCATAATGAATCCTGCCATTATGGTATGGAACGGCCGTTTTCGGGGTGCCACTATATTGGGGTGACCTTCATCCAGTACAAATCCCGAACCTCGGTTTTGTAGCGGAAAACCAAAACCCGGAACCCCGACTTTAGAACCAAAAGCTGAAAACGTGCTTGACACGAATGAGACCATATTGCCCCAGCGATCGGCTGTGGCCAGGTAAACGGTTCCCTCATCCAGTTCATCGATCTTCCCGGCGGGTCTTGCACTCTCCGGATCGATTTCGGAACAAAAAGCAGCCGCATACTCTTTATCCAGAAGCCTGTCTAAATCGGGGGATGCAAAACGGGGATCGGCATTGTAGCTATGCAGATCGGCATAAGCCAGTTTTTTTGCTTCAATCAACAGGTGCCAATACATCGGGTCGCGGGCACCCAGTTCAGCAAGGCTGAATCCCAGTTGAGGCATACACACCTCCAAAATATTCAACATACCAAGAGAGGCAAATCCCTGATTGTTCGGTGCAAGCTGGAATATATCATATCCGTGATAGCTGGTGGTTATCGGGTCAGTCCACTCGGGCTCATATTCTGCCAGGTCTTCCAGACTCATTACACCACCGATCGACTCAATTTTTTCTACGATTGCCTGTGCAATGTCTCCCCTGTAAAAACCATCCCTGCCCTGCTCCTGTAACAGCCGGAAAGCACGGGCATGATCCGGAACCTTTAGAATTGAATACGGTAATGGAGCCGCTCCGTCAATTAGCCACGATGCTGCCAGGTCTTCATCAAGGTCCTCAGCCACAATGCGAATATCTCTCGCTGTCCGTTCGGCCACAGGAAATCCTTCCTCTGCCATCACTGCGGCAGGCTCTAAGGTTTCCCTGAATGTCAGGGTTCCAAATCGCGACAACAGTGCATCCCACCCGGCAATTGCACCGGGTATGGTAATAGCATCTACCCCGCTCCCGGGCATATCTTCGTATCCCTTATCCATAAAATATTCGGGCGTCCATTTTCCGGGCGACCATCCGCTTGCATTCAATGCATAAAGTTTCCGGTCTTTTGCAGACCAAACCAAAGCCCAGGTATCTCCGCCCAGGGAGTGGCTGCCCGGTTCCGTGATGGTAAGAACGGCGGCAGCGGCAACAGCGGCGTCAATGGCATTTCCCCCTTTTTGCAAAACCCCGAGGCCTGCAGCCGATGCCAGCGGCTGGCTGGTTGTTACCATTCCGTATCTGCCAACTACTTCTGACCGGGTTTGGTCGGCCCACATCTGGGATGGCCGGGTTGCAGGCACTGCATCGATATTCGCTCCGGGATTTGGCACCTCTTCCGTTGGAATTCCGAACGGATGGGCTGATTGCGCCACGGCTTCACAGATCGGCAGTGCCAGTATAAATAAGCCTAACCCTAAAAGCAGCCCCATCACCTGTTTTATTTTACTCATTAGACGAAAACTTCCTGGGTTATTATGTTTTAGGGCCATTTTTAGATGAATAAAAAACCGGTGTGATGTTTTGATGCATTTATGAAATTCGCTTCCATTCAAAACGGCCTCAATTATTCTGTAATCCGTATAATTCTCCTTCCTTCATAGGTATGCCATTGATCTGCAGAGCGAACAAATATCGTATAGGTGCCAGGCTCAAGATCTCCGGGCAGATTCGCTTTCCATAGATGGCGGGCATTGGGGTTTACATTTCCGGCGCGGCGCCAGGTTACTTCCGGCAGCAGTTGTTCACGCTCATGCATGGCCATATAAACCGGATCAGGTTCTTCGGTGTATACCATGGGCATCCAGCTGCCCGATTTTCCAATTTGATATTCCACAACGGCTTCGGGAAGGGCATTAAACACATTGGCAAAAATTTCAGTATCAGAAGTTTCACCGGCGTAAACTTCATCGGGGGCGGCTATGTGCATCTGAAAATCGGCGGGACGCCTCGCCGCTTTGAACGTAAATTTCCAGTCGGTTCCGTCAATATCCAAAAAGCCATAACCGGTGGGCGTTCCGTCTCTCATCATGGAATGCGGAATACCATATTCATCGGGTGCCCCGGTCCACCACGAACCGCAAACCGTTGCCATACTTACCATGTGATGGGGTTCACTTCCCGGCCAATCCTCATCTTCTCCGAGAAAATGATGATAATGCAGGTGTGTATGGGCAGCAAACGATACGGTGTGCGGATGTGCAGCCATCACTTCAAACAGACGCTGACGCTCGTTCTCATCCTGCCAGGGGGTTGATCCTGCCCAGGGTATGTGCATCATAAATACAACCAGTTCATCATCCGGTACCTCGTTCAGAAAATTTGTTATGAACGCAAATTGTTCTTCACCGAGGCCGGTGCGATAATA